>CAYSLM010000006.1:26870-38389 GCA_964431895.1 uncultured Aequorivita sp. | reverse complement strand
TGGGCATATTCGGTGTTGCTATCACGACGATTTGGCGACGAAGGCTACAACGATGGCAGCCTTTATGACGCCAATTCCTTTTTCGCTTCGGTAGAAAAGAAATTGAACCAGGCCCACAGCCTTAACCTCACCGCATTCTACACTCCAAACCGCCGCGGCAAGGTTTCGGCCAACACCCAAGAGGTTTATGACCTAAAGGGCACCAGGTACAATTCATATTGGGGAAAACAGGATGGAGAAATTCGCAATTCGCGTATCAAGGAAGTCAGCGAACCCATCATTATGCTGAACCACTATTGGACCTTTTCAGACAAAACCCGCCTGAACACCAATGTGGGCTATCAATTTGGAAAAACGGGCAACAGTAGATTGGGATATGACAATGCGCCCAACCCAGACCCGAGTTATTACCAAAAACTGCCCAGTTACTTTTTGGCAGACCCCAATGGACCTAACTATTCGGGAGCCTACAAGGCTTATGAAAAATTTGTGAATGATGGCCAAATAGACTGGCAGGACATTTACGAAACCAATATCTTCTACGGCGGAACTTCACGTTACTACCTCTATGAGGACCGAAATGACGACAACCAGCTTATGGCCAACACCATTCTCACCTCACAGTTGACAGACCACATAAACCTTACGGCCGCCTTCAATTACAGAAACCTAAACTCACATAATTTTGCCAATATGCTCGACCTTTTGGGCGGCAATGGGTATCTGGACATCGATTCCTTTGAAACAGGCGACGCCGCACAGACTGACCTTAACAACCCAGACCGGGTAGTGGGCGTAGATGACACCTTTAAGTACAGCTATGAACTCGATGCTACCAAATACAACGGCTTTGTGCAGGGCCAGTTTTCCTATTCCAAAGTAGATTTCTACCTTGCCGGGAAAGTGGGAAAAACCTCCTACCAAAGAAACGGTCTGTACCGTAACGGCAACTTCCCCGACAATAGCTTCGGAAAAAGCGAGAAACTTGACTTTACCACTTATGGTGCCAAGGCCGGGGCTACTTATAAGCTTTCGGGAAGGCATGCCTTTGAGGTTAATTCGGCCTATTTTACCGAAGCCCCTAGCCTTCGCAATTCCTTTTCCAATTCACGCCAAAACAACGATGTGGTAAAAAACATTACCGAGGAAAAAAACATAAGTGTGGATGGTAGCTATATCTTTAGGTCGCCCATAGTTAAAGCCCGTCTTACCGGTTACTATACCCTTATGCAGGATGCTTCTGAAATCTCGTTTTATTATGCCGATGGTATTTCGGTACGCAATGCAGACCGCGTGGTGGAAAACAGCTTTATCCAGGAAATCCTCACAGGAATTGACACGCGGAATGTTGGCGCCGAGTTTGGCATTGAGGCCCAGGTAACTCCCACCATCAAGTTGAAAGGTGCGGCGGCCTACGGGCAAAACACTTACGAAAACAACCCCAATCTTTATATCACTTCAGATTTTAACGGAGCGATGTATGAGGGAACTACTGACCGTATTTACTCACAAGATTATGGACCCTCGTCCCTCAAGGGCTATAGGGTAGCCGGTGGCCCGCAGCAGGCCTACCAAATAGGTTTTGAGTACCGCGATCCTGATTTCTGGTGGGTGGGTGCCACGGCCAACTACTTTAACAGCGCCTATATTGATGTGTCGCCACTTACACGTACCGAAAACTTCTGGATGGACACCGACGGAATGCCATTTAACGATTATGACCCGGCCAAAGCCCGTGAACTGTTGAAGCAGGAAAAATTTGACGACTACTTCCTTGTAAATGTAGTGGGCGGAAAGTCATGGAAAATCAAGGACTACTATGTGGGCTTTTTCGCCACCATCAACAACGTGCTGGACCAAGTGTACAAAACCGGAGGCTTTGAGCAGGGCAGAAACGCCAACTACCAAACCCTTACCGACGATGCCGCACACGACACCCGTGTGTTCGGTCCCAAATATTGGTACGGCTACGGCACCACTTATTACCTTAACCTATACGTAAGATTTTAATTAAGAAAAAAAGCATTAAATTTATATACCGATGAAAAATATAAAAAATCTAAAACTACTACCCTTCCTATTCTTTTTAGGAATGATCGCCACCTCCTGCGTTCAGGATGATGACTTTGATGTGCCTACCATCACCGCCGAAGAGCCCAATATTAACCCCACAGATATGATGACCATTGCCGCGGTCAAAAACCTATATGGCGGGTTTGAGCCCGTGAAAATTGAGGCAGGCGATGGCTCTGAACGTGACGTGTATATTGAAGGATACGTTATTTCAAGCGATGAGAGCGGAAACTTTTACAAGTCGCTTGTAATACAGGACAAAGCCGAAAACCCCACCGCGGGCATAGCCATTTCTACCAATGCTACCGATCTATACACCAAATATGAACCGGGCCGCAAGATATACCTTAAGGTTGACGGGCTTTATATAGGCGAATATGCCGGCCTGCCTACCATTGGTATACAGGATGGCGACGAAGTAGGACGAATTGACGCCCTCGATTTCGAAAAGAGAATCAAACGCTCCTTGGTGAAGGAAGAATTGGTGCCTACGGTTATCACTATCCCAGAAACCTCAAACCCAGCAAGGTTAAACACGTTGATTAAGTTGGAAGAAGTACAGTTTCCCAACGGTATTGCCGGCGTAGAGGCCTATGGAAACCCCACCAACACCTATGGCGTTAACAGGCCTGTTGAAAACTGTGATGGCCAGACGGTAATCCTTCGAACCAGCGGATTCGCAGATTTTAAGAACCTGACCCTTCCCGAAGGAAACGGTTCCATGACCGCTGTGCTTAGTATATTCAACAGTGATGTACAGCTCTTTATCAACGGCCCCGAAGCGGTAGATATGACCGGCGAGCGCTGCAACCAAGGCGGTCCCGGCGACGCGGTGGAGCTTCCCTTCTCCCAAAATTTTGAGGGCCAATCTGCCGGTACCGGAATGAGCGTAAATATTGAGGGTTGGACCAACGTAAACGTAAACAACGGCAGCCGCCTTTGGGAAGTGCGCGAGTACAGCTCAAACAAGTACGCCCAGACCTCTGCCTACAACTCAAACGAGAATCCATACGAGGTGTGGTTGGTTACCCCGGGGCTCATCCTGCCCAACGGCTCCTCGCCCACCCTTACCTTTGAAACCAACGATGGTTTCTACAACGGTGATGCCCTGAGCGTAAAAGTATCAACAGACTTTACCGGCGATGTTACCGCCGCCACCTGGACTACCCTGAACGCTACCTTCTCCAGCGGCCACAGCAGCGGGTATGGCGACGAGTTTACCCCTTCTGGGAATATTGACCTTTCGGCCTATGCCGGCCAGGTGGTCTATATTGCATACCAGTATTTGGGCGCATCAAACGGTACGACCACTACTTACCAGATTGACAATATTTCCGTGGAATAATTTGCGGAAATTTTAAATTGTGCGAAGACCGCTTCCTTTTTTTGGGAAGCGGTTTTTTTATTTCCGAAGAAAATCAAATGCCGATAAATTTCTTTCAAAAAAATCCATAACCCTTTCGGGGAAGTATTTAAAGGAATAGTATATTTCTTCTTTGGAAGCAATCCCGTTTCAAAAAAAAATTCAAAAGAAAGGAAGGCGCATTTGAGAAATGAGTAAAGAGCAATCTACTTCTCGCGAATGCGTTTATAGACTTTGTAGCCAAGCATCAAAAGGAAGGCAAAGACAATTAGGCCCAGTGTGCCGTAAATCCAATTAACTGCACTTTTCAGAATTACCAAAAACACCACGGCAAAAAGCACCAAGGTGGGCACCTCGTTGAACAGCCGCATTTTGTTGGAAGTGTACTTCACTTCCCCTTTTTGTAGCTGCTTAAAAATCTGGTGGCATTTTAGGTGGTACACAATTAAAAGGAAAACAAAGCCAAGCTTTACCTGCATCCAGGCATCGGCCAGGAAGAAGGTGCGCATAAACAGCAGCCAGAACCCAAAAATCAAGGTCAGAATCATACTGGGCCAGGTAATGATGTTCCACAGCCGGGCAGCCATGACTTTAAGTTGCTCGCCCAAAATTTCACGGTCGGGCGAAGGTTTTTGGGAAGCCTCAATCTGGTACACAAAAAGACGCACGATATAAAAAAGCCCAGCAAACCAGGTAACGATAAAAATAATATGGAGTGATTTTATGTAGGGGTAGTATTGTTCCATTTAGGCCACTTTTAAGCAAGGCTGCCGGCAAAGATACCCAATAAATAAAAATGTGGGCGCGCCCTTTGTTGGACCAAAAATCATTTTTTTATGAATTTCTTGGTAACCCTTCCTTCAGCTGCGGTAAGGGTTATAAAATACATTCCCGCCTTCAATTCCGAAACATCTATTTCAGGAGAGGTCTCATATTGCCCAGTCTTGACCTTTTTTCCCTGAACGTCGGTGATCACCACGGAAAGTAGCTTTTCCGAAGTATTTATAAACAACCTGCCTGAAGTGGGATTGGGAAAAAGGGAAAAATCAAAGTCTCCAAACTCCGGCGTTTTCAAAGCCGGAAAATTCTTGTACTCGTGATAGCCACCAGGGTGTTGCAATACAATGTGTTTCGGATTTGTGCCAGGCGGGCTTATGACGTAAACATCTGATACCTTTTCCTCTGCAAACATTACAAAGAAGCCATCCTCCAGCACCTGCAGATCGCCCGTACAGGGATCATTGCCAAAGGTGACGTTTATGGGCTGGAAGGTGTCATCAACGCCAAGGGGCGCATGCACCCAATAGTTGTATTCCCCACTGTATTCATTGCAAAACCCAAAGCCGTGCAGGGTATAGTCTGCCTCAATGATCATGGTAGGGTTTTGGGTTATGGGGAGGCTGGCCACATTATACACCTGGTTATTGACAGATAGGGTGTGAAGATACCAATTGTCGATAAAAAACTCGGTAACCTGCGCCTGGGCGTTTCTACCGATGAATATCAATAGTATAAAAAAGAAAAATGCTTTAAGCGGTATTCTCTTTGGGCCAATTGGCCAGTTTCCGTTTTGGGAAAAATTTGGGTTTGCTTCAAAGATGTTTTCTTCGGAAAACCGCTGGCTGGAGGAAGTATGGTTTTTCATAACCGAATGGATTTGACCTCTTAAAGGTACCAAAAAATCCCTTTCATTCAGTAAGATCCTTCCGTATTTCGCGATTAAGGAAGTAGCCGGTCACTATGGTTGAAAGCACATCGGCCACGGGAAATGACAGCCACACGCCCAGTTCGCCAAAATAGTACGGCAGGATAAAAATAAGCGGAATAAAGAAAAACCCCTGCCGCGTAAGGGTGAGCAACAAGGCAGGAACAGCCTTGCCAATGGCCTGAAAATAGGCCGAGCCAATAAGCTGGATTGCTATAATGGGGGTAGCGGCAAACACCCAGCGCATATATTGTGGCGTTTCTGAAAGTATTTCGGAATTTGTGGTAAATACCGAAACAATAGCTTCGGGGAAAATCATGATAATCGCAAAAATCACCAGCCCCAGTCCCCCGGCATACAGTATGGCCTTGTTGATGCTTTCGCGCACCCGGGAATATTTGTGCGCCCCATAATTATAACCGGCAATAGGCAAGAACCCTTGGGTAACGCCCAGCACCGGAAACAGGGCAAACATTAGCATCCGCCCAATAATGCCATAGGCCGCCACCGAAGTCTCGCCGCCCAGGTTGAAGAGAATATTATTCATCAACAAATAGGTGATGCTCACCACGGCTTGGCGCGAAAGGGTCACAAACCCCAGGGCAGACATCTCTCTGATGATATTTCCGTTTAGGCCAAAATGTGGCAGACTGATCTTCAGTTCCGACTTATTGCTTAGGAAGAACCACAGCACATACACAAAACAACACCCATACGAGGCCGTGGTGGCCCAGGCGGCACCCTCCATCCCCATATCCAAAAGGTTGATAAGGATATAGTCCAGTAGCAAGTTTCCCACTGATGGAATGATCATGGCAATCATGGCAAATTTTGGTTTGCCTTCGGCCCGGATTACGTTATTGCCCATCATACATAGCGCCAACAGGGGTACTCCATACAGCACGATGCGATAGTAGATTTTTGCCGGCGCAAAGATGTCGCCCTTTCCGCCAAAGGCTGGAATGAGCTCGTTGATGAAAAACAGCCCAAAAACTACCATCCCAATGGTAAGCAGCAGGGTAAGGGTAATTTGGTTGCCGAAGGTCTTGAGCGCCCGTTCCTTGTTATTGGCCCCAAGGGCGCGTGAAATGATGGAGGCCCCGCCAATGCCAATGGCCATGCCAAGGGCAGCGATAAAAAACGAGACCGGCAGCACCACATTGATGGCCGCAATGGCAATGGGCCCGATCCAGTTGCCTACAAAAATAGTGTCGACCAAAATGTTGAGCGACATCACCAATATCCCAATTGAGGCGGGCACGGCCTGTTTTATCAAAAGGCTCCCGATGGAATCCGTGCCCAAGGCGGCAGATTTGTTGTTCATACTTTTTTGGCAATTATCGGGTATTGGAAACCGTTGAATCAATCCCAATTCCTATTAGTTTAACGAGCCATGCTTTTTATAAAACAAACTACTCCCCCATGGACAAAACACAGAATTACAGTTCTCTTTCTTATGGGAAGGATATTCGGCTACATATCTCAGACCTTGGGCAACAAATGGCGTAGCTTGCCCGAATCTTCGGCCGCAAAGGTACTAAGGCATGGATTCAGAATATATTTTTTAACCAAAATTTCAAATTGCCGAACCATATCGATTCCTGAAGCTCCTGGTTCCTAAAGGCACAACCACATCAAAACAGCTTGGGGAATAGGCTTTTCTATGGTGTATATTACTGGATGATAATCGCCCTTGCCCTGCCGAAGGTATTTGCCGTCCCAAGTATAGCGCACGGGGTGGTAATCGCCCTTGCCTTCGCGGATGTATTTTCCTTCCCAAGTGAGGAGTACGGGCTTATAACGGCCCTTGCCCTGCCGCAGGTACTTCCCGTCCCAAGTATATATTACCGTGTTGTAAGCTCCCTTGCCCTGCCGTATGTACTGTCCGTCAACAGTAAGTAGCACGGTATTGTAAGCTCCCTTGCCCTGCCGAAGGTATTTGCCGTCCCAGGTATACAGCACCTCATTATAGTCGCCCTTGCCTTGGCGGACATAGGTTTGGCCCACAAGCAGGTTAAAAGCCAGAAAGGCAACAAAAAAGGTCAAAAACTTCATAGGGGAAATATGATTACAAGCGTGCATAGGCAATTCGGGCTATAAACTTACTAAAAAAAGTCCTGGGAAATTTTCAGACCGGAAAGATCGCTATTCCCGGGCCATTCTTAACAGTTAAATATGGTTTGGCAATAGCGGGCATTTTTGTCTCCATTTTATTAAATTTGGCGCCACAAATCTTGTCATGAAGTATTTCTGCCTGCTGTTGTTGTTCTTGCCATTTTGTGCGCCCGCCCAGACCCCGGAAGTGGCGGAGTTGAAAGCCAAGGTCAAATCCTATCTTTTCAAAAAACCCGATTCGGCCAAGATCTATTTGTTCAAATTATTGGAATATTCCGATAAGCGGCCCGATTCTGCCATATCAAAAACCTATAGCAACCTAGGGATCACCTACAATCAAATGGCGGTGTATGACAGTGCAGAAGTCTATTTTAAAAAAGCAGTTGCCTTGGCAGAAGGCCACCCAAAGCTGAAGGCAGAACAACTTTGCAATCTGGCCATAAATTTCCGCACCATGGCCCAGTACCATAAATCACTGGCAGCCCTGGAAACCGCCCTTGACATCTATACCCACCTTGACGATGACAACGGCATAGGACTGGTATATGGCGAAATGGCTTCCAATTACAGCTATATGCTGGACAAGGAAAAGGCCATTTCCTATCTAAAAAAAGCCATTGAGCTGTTTAAGCAAACCGACGATCCACGGCTGTACATTCTCCAGCAAAAACTGGCCAATGCCTATTTCAACAATGGGAAGTATGACTTTGCCATCGCCCTTTATGAGGAGGTGCTGCCCACTTTTGAGAAAAACAAAAACGCCTCCTACTACCTTACCTTGCTGGCCTATGCCGAAAGTCTGGTGGAAACGGGCAAAGTAGCCCAGGGAGAAGCCCGATTGGAAGAGGCGAAAAAAGGCCTAAAGGAAGTGAATAACCTCGAGTATATGCACGTGGCCCAAGGCAAATTGGGAAAGATATACGCCAAAACCGAACGTTTGGAAAAAGCCGAACAAGCCCTCCAACAGGCGTTTAAGTATTTGGGCGAACACCACAGCACTCGTTTTTTGGAAATTGCCAACGCCTATGTGGCCCTGCTGAACAAAAAAGGAGCGTATGTAAAAGCCAGGCAGGTCATTCGTGAAACGGAATTGATTACCAATAACTTCCAAGAGAAATTGAATGCAGCCGAAGAGATGGATTTCCTTCGGGTGGCACGCACCACCTATAGGCAACTAGGCAATTATAAAGAGGCATTGGAGTATGGCGAGCGGGCAGAATTTTTAAATGACTCCCTCAACCAGGCCGTTGACAATGAGAAAATTAGGGAGCTGGAAGCCACCTACCAAAACGAGATACAAAAAGAACGCAATGCCAGCCTTACCAAACACAACGCCCTATTGCGCAAATACAACGAACGGCAAAAAACCTTTACCATCATAAGCTCGGTATTGGCGTTTATCCTTTTGTTAATGGCGGTACTGCTCTATAGGTTTTATCAAAAGAAAATGTCACTGCAGCGCGAATCCCTTTCCAATCTGGAAAGCTCAAACAAAATGCTTAAGGAAAACCAGATCCTCGAGCAGGAATTGCGGGAGGAAAAGGAAAACTCACTGGCCATCAAGGAGCGCGAACTGGTCGCCATCTCACTGGAGGTTTCAGACATCCAAAACCAAATTCGGGACTTGCTGGAAAAAAGCACTGAAAAGGAAATTTCGGGAGAACTGGCCGCAAAAATCCTGGTCATCCTCAACCAGCGCAATTACTGGAAACATTTTAAGATGAAGTTTATCGAAGTACATCCCGACTTCAGCAATACCCTCGTGCAGATGTTTCCCGATCTTTCCGAAAATGACATTGCTTTTTGCTCCATGCTCAAATTACAACTTTCAAACAAGGAAATCGCCTCGCTGATGGGCATAAGCCACCAGAGCGTCATCTCAAAAAAATACCGCATCAAGAAAAAGATGAACCTACAGGACAGCAACGAAACTTTTGAGGATCTTATCCGCGATCTTTAAATCGGGTTGCCGGTCTGGCTTGGCAAAAGCAGATGCTAAAAGCCACTGCAAACTTCGCAATCACTTTACGTGGACCGAAAAGCCCTTCTCAATTTATTATAATCCAAATAATAGACCACCCGTACAGAAAGGTTGTGTTTTAACGAGTTTGAAAAAAGAGTATCGGCACTTTCAAAAAATGTGGCCCGCGCCTGATGGTCTATTTGGTCAACGGCATGACGGTACAGGATACTCAGCTCGCTGCCGGGCGCAAAATACCAGGTATAGCGCAGGTCCAGATTCCAAATGTTGAATCGGGCATTGGGGTTTATGTCTTCCGAAACAAAGCTTCCCACTGGCCGCAAATGCCCATCGGGCTGCAATAGACTGTAACTGTCTTCGGAAAATTGGGCCACCGTCCAGAAATTTCTTCCGCTAAGAGACAAGGATTGCTCCGGATTGAAATTATAGGTGAGCGAAACCCCGTTTTCAACGCTCATCCTGCTGCGTAGGCCAAAAACAATGCTATCCTGCCGGCGGGCCACAAAGCTATTTCGGTCATTTTCCCACTCCATTTCAAGTGAATACCGTAGAAGGATTTTTTCCGAAATACGGATCCTTGGTCGCAGCGAAGCCCGGATCTTGTTGTAAGAGGAATTCACAAACTGGCTCATCAGGAAATTGGCATCGAGAGCCAGGGGTTTGCGATAATCTGATGACATATAAACTTCACCAATAAAGTTTTTTGGGTAGCGCACAAAACGGCCTTCGGTCCTGCTCTCAAAATAATCGCGATATTCGGTATTGAAGTCCAAAAACCCACCAAAGGAAAGTCTTTTTGTGGTGGCGGCCGAAAACCGCACGCCTACCCCATTGCGCACAGTGACGCTGGGGCGAAAGCGGCGCTGGTGGTTGCCGTAGAGCTCCACCTTATACTGGTTCAAAAAACCTTTGGGCTCAAAAGTCTGGTAACTGGTATTCCAGAAAAAATTATTGTAATTGTTGGTGAAATTCACCCCCAGGTCATTGATGTTAAATTGTCTATCGGCCAGTTCATGGGCCACGCCATAGCGGAAACTGCCCCGGCTGCGCTGTACCGATAGCTGGGAGGCGAAACCCACCTCGGTAGCATCGGGAAAGTAAAGCTGGCTCACCTTGGCCTCGCCGGAAATATTGAAAGCACTGTTTTTGGTATAGATATCAAACAAGCCGGCACTTACATTGGCATCCCTAAACGCTCCTTCGCGAAGCACATTGGTATTAACGAAGGAAAGGGAAGAGTTGTTTTGGAACTGCTGATCGAGCACTATAATATTGTAATTGGTAAACGGGGCCGTAACCACTTTGCGCCTGGCACCCGTTTCCCGGTTTTGGTAGACCGCCTCTTCCTGGGCCGAAATAGCATTAAAAAGCCCCAAGCCCAAACCCGATTTGGTACGTCCCGAAATTTTGAAGGCGTTGAGCAAGCGGGTTTCCTCTGGGTTTTCCAAAAGAAGCTCATTTTCACGCACATCGTCAATGGCTGCCACATACCCCAAGGGCGCGCCCCCTATCCTGCGGGAATAGAAAAGGTTTCCTTTATTGAAAAGCTCGGTGCCCTCGGTAAAGAAAGCGCGTTTTTCACCAAAGGTCTGTTCAAAAGGGCCGAGGTTGAGCTCCACCTCATCAAAAGCCGTCTGGCCAAAATCGGGAACCAAGGTCATATCCAGCGTAAAGGCATCGTTTATTCCATACTTTAAGTCAAGACCGGCACTAAAAGAGCCACGGTATGCATTCTTGTAAGTTTCTGTTCCCGCGGCAACAAAAGGATAAAGCCCCAAGCGGAAAGGAGGATCAATATGCGCGATACCGCTGAGCAGCCCATTATAATGAGGCAATATGCCTACCTCGCGGTTTACGGGGCTCCACATATAAGTTTCGTTGAGAGAGGAAATAATACGGCCCAACTGTATGCTCCATAGCTGCTCTTCTGCCTTGGGAAAGCGAAGGGCCGAAAAGGGAATTTTCATTTCGGCATACCAACCCTGTGAATCTATGCTCACCTTGGCATCCCACACCACATTATAATCATAATCTTCTGAAGGGCCTTTCATCTTCGCGTCCATCATGCCCCCGGCCGTGGTCACCACAAAGCGCAGTTGGTTTTCACCATCATTATAAGTATTGATGTCAAAGACGATATAATCTGTTGCCGAAATATCGTCGCGCTTGGTAAACTCGCGCCGGATGGGCGTTTCTGAATAATCATACATGTAAGCGGCCACAAAGATGGCTTCATCGGTATAACCAATTTTAAATTCGGTGGGGTGGGAAGCGCGTTCGGG
>CAYSLM010000006.1:8463-26770 GCA_964431895.1 uncultured Aequorivita sp. | reverse complement strand
AGAGCTTGAACGAAAAAACAGTTTAATTTATATTTAAGTAAAAGGATCAGTTTTTCAGCCAATCAGTCTGCAGTTGCTCTTGATAAGGGCTGGGCCTTTGCATTTCCCCAATTTCCCACTCCACCTCGGTAGGTTGCTGGGTGATCGTAGAACGTACCAAAGTCTGGCCTTCCCGGCCAATGGTTACCGATACTTCCTTGCCAGCGGGCCAGTGTATGCTCTCCAAAACTTGTTGGCGAATGTTTTCCAAGGAAATTGGGTTTCCGTTCAAGGCCATAAAAACGTCGCCTCCCTGTATGCCCAGTGCCCTTAAAAAGCTGTTGTAGTTCAATCGTTTCCTGAAAACGATTTTCCCGGTATCGGTATCCAAATCGAAATAGGGTATATTTCCTTTCAGAAAATAGCTGGTTTCAACGGTTCCTTCTTTTAAGACCAGCCCCACTTTTTGAAGAAATTCATTATACGGAATAGGCGTTTCGCCCGCTACATAGGTTTCAAAAAAATGTTGTATTTCGGGATAGGTTAAGGCAATGATTTCTTCAAAAAGCATCTCATCTTCAAAAGGTTTATGCTTGCCGTATTTCCGGCCCAGTTTCCGCATAACATCCAGCAAACCGGTCTCGCCCTGGCTGAGCTCCCGCAGTTTTATATCCAGGCACATGGCTATAAGGGCCCCTTTTTGGTACACATTGTAAAAACTGTTTTTGTGTTCGTCAGTCAGGATGTTCTCGCTCATTAAAGTGAAGGGAACCGTATCGTCAAATTGCTTGGAGATATTTATCTTCTCTGCCATTCTTTCAAAAAATTCCTCGCGGCTGCACAGACCCTGGTTTACCTGGAAGAGTTGGGCAAAATATTCGGTGACCCCTTCATACATCCATAAATGTTTTGACATTTTTGGGTGGTTGTAGTTGAAGTTGTGGATTTCTTCCGAATGTACATTCAGCGGGGTTAGGATATGGAAAAACTCGTGCGACACCACATCTACAATGGACTGTTCCAAGTTTTGCAGGCTGATGTCTTCAGAAAATACCACCACGGTAGATCGGTTGTGCTCCAACGCGCCGGTTCCGCGGGCATCGGGTTTGGAATCGTCTGACAAATAAAGGAGGATGGCATACTTATCGGTATTGTCAATCTCGCCCAAAAACCGCTTTTGCGCCGTCATGGTTTTTACCACCACAGGCCGCAGGTCCTCGGCTTTATACTTTCCGGTGGCCGAATAAAGAGCCAGTACAATTTGCATTCCGCCGGTGCTAAAGGAGAGGGTATCGGGCTTGGCATACATGATTGGGTTGTCTGTCACCTCAAAATAGCGTTCAAGCTTAAAATCATCAACGGTGGTATTACTAGCCGTATTCTTTGATTCAAAATCAAGGGCCGTACCAGGGTAAAAGTGGGAAGGTCTTTCAATGCGTAGGGTATAGGAAAGGTTTTCCATACCGTCTAGATAGCCCACGAACCCGTGCAGGTTTAGCATGAAGTTTCGGTCTTTTTCAATATTGGTGCCTGCCGGAGAAAACACGCCGCCTTCTCGCTCCATATCAAAAGTGTCATTTACTTCATAATGGATGGCTTTTAGTCGGGCTGCTTGGGCAATTTCCCAGCGGTTGTCATCCAGCCGTTTAGTGGGCAAAGGGTTACCTCGGGTATCTACGGCCCCAAAGTTTTCAATAAACTGGCCATAATTGTCGGAGGAATAGGTGCCGGGAACAATTTTGGGGATATTGAATATCACTGTTTTTTGATTGGTGGCGGGAAATTGCATGGTCACCTTGACCCGGTCATTTTCCACGTGAAGGAGGTCGATGGTGGCAGTAGCCCCGGCCAAGGTTTTGGAAGGAATGCCAGGGCTCTTACAGCCAATTGCGACCGCTGCCAGCAGGAAGAATATTAAAAATTTCGTTTTCATAATGATACTTGTTTTTGGTTATTGTTGAAGATTTTTTTCGATAATAGCTGCAAATTGCAATAAGTAGGAATAGGGCAGCATCCCCAAACCAGACACCTGGTCTGTATTGAACTGGATGGCTAGGGCCAGATCTTTTTCGGGAAAATAGACCGCATCGGTCAGATATCCCGGAAACCAACCGCTGTGGCCATAGCTGGTGCCAAAATGTTGCGAAGGTCTAATCTGGATACCGAGCCCATAGCCATGGTCCTTTCCCGTTTTGGCGGGCACGGGGGTGTGCATTTCCTCAAGGAGTTTAGGGCACATGGCCTTAAAGTGATATAGCTGTTTGGCCCATTGGGCAAGATCGCCAACGTTTGAAACAAAGCCGCCGCCCATCCATTCAAATTGTGGGTTGAAGACCAGCTCGCCCTCTGCCACCATGGCTCCCTGGAAGGGAAAGGGGCTCTCCTCCCGGGAAAAGCCCACGGCCAGTTTTTCAAAATTTCTCTTTATGGAAGGTTCGGTCAAGGTCAATCGGTTCGGTTTAAGCACGTATTGATCAACGAGCGAATACATTTTCTTCCCGCTTATCTTTTCGAGGATGTACCCCAGCAGGATAAAATTGGTATCGGCATAGCCCCAATCGGTTCCTGCGGGAAAAAGAGGCTCGCGGTCCAGTACATATTCCAAGGTTTCCAAAGGGGTAAAGCTGCGGGAGGGGTCTTCTTTTACCAGTTCCATAAAATTCCCCAGCCCATAATACTCCTCAAGGCCGGAGGTGTGGTTCATCAACATTCTAAAGGTAATGGAATGCGCATTGGGCAAACGCGAAGACCAGGCTTCGTCATTAAGGTATTTTTCAATTTTCTCATCAAGGCCATACTTTTTTTGCGATGCCAAAACCAAGGCGGCGGCAATAAAAAGGGTCTTTCCGTTACTGCCCGACAACATTCGGTGCTGGGGTTCCATCACTTCGCTTTTTGACGGATCGGCCAGACCGGTGGCTGCATTCAAAATTTCCCCATTGGGGAGTACCGCATAAAAAGTTGCTCCGGGAAAGCCGTTATGCTGCCGCAATGAATCCAGTGATGTCTTGATTTTATTTGAAAGGATTTCATTTTTTGAACCAGTTTGGCCAAGGCCTGTTTGGAAAAACAACATACACGATAGAATAAAGAAGGTTGGGAAGGTTTTCATATTAAATATTATTTGCTGAAATAGAATTGTTGGTAGGCAGCGGTATCGGGTGGGCCGAAGGTTACTTCAGCAGAGGAATTTGCGCCCACGGTAAAAACCACTGAACTGAAGGTAAAGGCCACTCCATCTGTTTTATAGCTCACGCATACCGGAAATTGCGGATGCTCCTTAGAGCGTAAAACGTCTTTGACCATTGCCGCATCCAAAAGGTTTCTTTTTTTGCCCAATTGCGACTTGAGGCTCTGCAATCGGGTCTGGCTGTTGGTTTGCCGGCCAGTGCCGGCGAGAATATGCCTGTGGTAATCCTGCATCCAGGGTTTTACATCGTGATTTACCAAGGAATGGTTGGTGTGATAGACCAATTGATTTTGTTCCGGATTATATTCCACCACTTCATTTGCCGAGGCTTCAAAAGTATAAACCCTATCGCGGGTACCCACCAGATAATTTTGCCCGGTGGCGTGCTTTACCTCTTTCAGAAACTGCAGGGCTTTTTCGCCAGAAGCCTGATCCAGAATGCCTCGGGTAACAAATATCACCGGAAGCCCTTCAATGGAATTGCTAAGGTCAGTAAGGGCATTTATAACTACCGCCACCCCTTTGTTGTTTATTCCGGCGAAGCCTAAAAATCCGGCACAGGTCATGATGTACTGCTCTGGAGAATCGTCGTTTTCGGCCATATGGAGCAGCACTTGATAGCCGTTCATAAAGTTATCGATATCAATATTCTGTGCCACGATGGTAGGACTGCTGCCATTTGCGGCCACCCCAATGGAACTGCAATGGTCTTTGTCTATGGAATGGTGCTCCAATCGGTCGAGATAACCCCAATATTCATCGATCAATTGAAAGGCAAGCACATCGTGCAGAGGCTGGCCCGATCCGTCTGCCAGTCCTTTGAGCTCTTCCCATATCGCCGGTGTTTCCTCTACAATGGTTTCGACATAGCGGGCCGAGCCCAGAAAATGGTCAATCACCGAGTCAGGATTTTTATTGGTATCACGATAAATGTTTTCCTTCCATTTGGCATAAACTTCGGCAATGTCAATTTTAAGTTGACTGCCATGGGCAAAGCCTCTTTCATAAGGTGTGCCCTGAAGCCGTAGCACGGGAACCGCGGGAGTCTGGGCCATCAAGCCCATACAAAGGGATACAAGATACATCAGCAGAAAAAATACGAATCGAACCATAACTATCGGTTTTGAAAGGGTGTTTGACTTTGAATTTTGAATAAAAATATTTTAAATTGGGCCGCCCTTATGGGCCTTTGTTACCAAACACCCCAAAAATGTTATGAAACACCAGGAAGTACCCATTTACCTAAAAGAATTCCTTATTACCCAACCCACTTTATGGCTTTCATGAGAACTATCATCGTAGATGATGAGGTATTGGCACGCCGCCGTGTCCTCAATCTTTTAAAAAAACTGGAGACCATAGAGGTGGTAGCCGAATGCAATACCGGCCAAGATGCCATCACGGCCATAAACAGCCTGCAGCCCGATTTGGTTTTTCTCGATATCAACATCCGCGATATGGATGGCTTTCAGGTATTGGAAAATATAAAGGTAGAAAACAAGCCCTTCATCATTTTTGTGACCGCCCACGACGATTTCGCCCTAAAAGCCTTTGATTTTGAAGCCTTCGATTATTTGGTGAAACCGTTTAAGGAAGACAGGTTCTACAAAACGGTAAACCGCGTGGTAGCGCAGCACAGCCCAAAGCCGGCCCCAAACTTTGAGGCCGATCTCAAGCGATTTATGGCTGGTTTTCAGGAACAAAATTCCGACTACTTGCAAAAAATTGCCGTAAAACAAGGAAACAAAACCCAGCTCGTGGCGACAGATAGGATTAACTATATTTTGGCGTCTGGAGTTTACGCCGAACTGCACACAGACCAAGGTATGTATCTGCACCGTGAATCCATGAACCAATTGGCTGAGCAGCTGGATCCGAAAAAATTCTTTAGGGTGCACCGCTCGGCCATCGTAAATTTGGGATCGGTAAAGGAAATTGTACACAGCGATTTTTCTGAGATCGACGTGCGGATGGAGGACCAAAAGCTGATAAGTGTAAGCAAGTCGCTGAAGAAAGAATTTCTGGCTAAATTGGGCATTTAATGAAGATAAATCAATTCATAAAAAAGTATTTTGACGCGAGGCTCACCCTTATCCTGGTCGTATTTTATCTCATAACCATTTGTCTGAACCTCATCAAGGTATTCTCCACCGCCTATTTGAAAGGAAACCTATTTGAGCAAGGCACCCAATACTTTATTCAGCTTTACCTTTTGGATGCCATCACTGTTTTGGGCATCATGCAGCTTATCGCCATGCACACCAAACGCCTCATCCTAAAACGCACCCCGTGGCACCGAATATTGTTGTTCCACTTTGTCCTGGCCCTGTTTCTGGGGGTGGTAATACAATTTATTACGGATCTGTACCGCCTTCAGATAGGCTTGATTGAAAACTTCGATTTCAACAAGAGCCTGCTATTGTTGCTAAGTGTGGTAGATATAAACTTCCTGGTATATTTTGCCATGCTGTTCATAATTTATACTTACTATTATTTCAGCATAATAAGAGCTGGCGAAAAAAGGGAAAGCCTTCTGCAAACACAAGTGGTCACCGCCAAAATGAGTATGCTCACCTCCCAGCTCCAGCCGCATTTTCTCTTTAACACCATCAACTGTATCGTTGGTTTGATAGATGTGGATAAAAAGAAGGCCCAGGATACTTTGGTAGATCTAAGTTCGCTGTTCAGGGAAATGACCAAAAACCAAAATGTGAGCTTTTTCACAGTAGCCAAGGAGATGGAACTGCTGGGGCACTATCTGGAAATAGTTAAGGTGCGTTTTCCAGAGAATCTGGAGATAGCCACCCAGGTGGATGATAATACCTTTGGGCTTAATCTGCCGGCAATGATCATTCAGCCTTTGGTGGAAAACAGCATAAACCACGGTTTTGAAAACAGTGCCAATGCCCTGCGTATCGAAATTTCGGTACAACGCAAAGAGGCGTGGCTGGAAATAAAAGTATCAAACAATGGTCCTCTGTTGGGTGTATCCAAAAAAGAAACGCAAACTGGGGTGGGAATTGCCAATATCAAACAACGACTGGAAAACCTCTATGGCACCAAAGCTTCTTTCAGCTTGACAAATAAGGCCGACGGAACGGGGGTCATCAATACCCTCTTGTTGCCTATACTGGAGTAGTTGCAACGGCCTTTTTTATCAGATGGATTATTTACTGTAAACTTTCAGAACAACTTCAGCATTTTCGCGCACCAGTGGTACAAAGGAATTTTTTTCCTTTAAGAGCACTTTCTTTAAAAATAGGTTGACTGCATTATTTATGATCCGGAAACCTTTGTCGCGGGCAATGATCTTGCCACCAAAACGCGCGATCATATCGGGCAGTACAAAGGGTGCATCGGAAAAGCTCATATGGCCGGCGCCTTCAATTTTCAGTTCATAACCTGCACTGGCGTTTGCCATTTCGGCCGCAAAGGCAGCATCTATTTCCCGCTCCATCCTTCGCCATTGGTCAATATCCCTTCCCTTCTGTTCTAAATCTTCATCAGAATAGATGGGTTGGCTGCGGAGGGTGAGAATAGGCTTTGTATATGAAATGGTTTCTGATGTATTGAACGTTCCGCCATCCATATTGATGGCCGCCTTGATTCCAGCATCCCTGAACGAGGCTAGCACGGCCGCATTGCCGCCCAACGAATGACCGATGGCTATTGTTTTATCGGGATCGATCAATGGGGAAACAAATTTTCCCATTTCAGATTTTTCTGAATTGATGGCACGAAAGACAAGCGAAATATCCGCCGCCCATTCTTCCACAATTTTCAAAAGATTCTCCGGCTCTGCCTCCCTTAACCGTAAATCTTGCCTATTGGTTGCCAACTCGCCGTTTTCGAATATGGAGAAACCGCCGTAAGGGTGCTCAATGGCTGCCGTCACAAAACCTTGGCTGGCCCATTCTTCATAAAACGTGGAATAATTACTAGACCAAACGCCCAAGCCGTGGGAGAAAAGCAATAACGGAAATTTTTTGCCGCTTACTGCCATGGCCCGCGGCAGAATGTGCTTCCGAAATTTTGCCATAGCGGCCAGAGCCAAACTGTCCTGATGGTTGTAGTGGTGCAAAACCATCTGTTCCAGCAATTTGGGATTATCAATATATGGTTGGAGGATAGGGGTTTCTTCTGAAGGGTAATAAACCGTTATGCCGATCCGCCTATTTTCCGTGGTATGGACCAAATCGGGTCTTGAGGAATCGACAATTTCAAAATGACGGCTTCCCACCGAAAATTTTCCCGAAGGTGATGGCAATATTGGCCCTTTTTGTTGGGCAAAGACCATTCCCATTCCAAAAAAAAAGAATAGAAAAACGAAACAACTGAAGATGGGTTTCATATAAAAAGCATTTTCCGTATTGGGAATCCATGATTTCCAGAAGGGCACCTCGGTACTCAGTATTGGCTTATCCATAAAGTGATTATTTTTTATCATTCCGAATCTAAATCTGGAAGCACCAGTTGGTTCAGCACACTTTTCTGACGCATCACGGTTTCAATGTCTTTGGCCGATCTTGGCGCATCCACCGAAAGATTGACAGGGCCATTTTCGGTGATAAGGATATCGTCCTCAATGCGTACGGCAATGCCGTGCCATTTGGGGTGGCAATCACTCCCGGGCGGAATATAGATGCCGGGCTCTACGGTGATTACCATATTGGGCTGGAATTTTCCGCCGAGCGATAGATCGTGCACGTCCAGCCCCAGATAATGCCCTACCGAATGTGGAAAATATCTTCTGCCTTCTTCGGGTTTTTCTATGATTCCCAACTCCATCAGTCCTTGGTTGATGATTTGGCGGGCACTTTTTTCCAAATTCGAAAAATCATTTCCCCCCACCGCTTGGGCAATGGCAGCATCCTGCGCCCGCAATACCAGATTGTAAATGCTGCGCTGGGCTTCGGTAAATGTTCCGTTTGCGGGGATAGTACGGGTTACATCGGCCGAATAACCGTGATATTCGGCCCCTACGTCCATCAGCACCAGTTGGTCGCCTACTTGGGTCCTGTTGTTTTCAATATAGTGGAGCACGCAGCCATTGGCACCGGCGCCCACAATGCTTGGGTAGCCCTCGGCCTCGCTGCCGTACTTGCGATAGACAAATTCGTGGATACCCTGAATCTCCAGTTCAGACATCTGCGGATGCATGGCCTTCATCACTTCCACCTGCGCAATGGCTGCCATTTTTATTGCCTTTCGCATCAATGCTAGTTCCTCCGCGGTTTTTATCTGCCGCAAACCGGCCATTATTTCCTGCATTTTGGCCGTGTTGACCTCTGAAGAAAAAGTATGGGGAAGGTCATTGTCCGTTCTCTGGTTTTTCATTACTGCCACCTCTTGTACGGCATTTTTAAAGTAGGTGAATAAATCATAGGAATCTGCAGGATTGTTGGGCCTATCGGTATAGGCGCCCACAGGTTGCGATAGCAGGATTTGGTCAAACTTGCCCAATTTGATTTTATCTTGAAGAAAATCTGCCGCCACATAGGCCGTTTCAAAACCCAAGCTTTCCTTGGCGCCCCCGGGGCCTAGGCGATAGCCCGTCCATTGTTCCTGTTGCGGGTTGCGTTCCTGCACAAAGAGTACTTCGTCAAAGGTAGAATTTCCTTCCTTTTGCGGTTCGGAAAAAATTACCAACAAACCATTTGGTTCTTTATATCCCGACAAATAATAAAGATTGGGATCCTGGTGAAAAACATAGTCAACATCATTGGAGCGGTTCTGTACCGGATTGGCAAAAAATACAGCCACACTATGGGGCGGCATCAGTTTTCGGAAAGCTTCCCGCCGGTTTTTGTGGAATTGGGCCGGGAGGTAGTCAACTGGCAAATGGTCTTGGCCCAGAACCAGCGAAGTGAGCAAAAAGGCGGAAAGCAAAGAAAGAACGGTTTTCATGGTTTTGCAAATTTTATGGCCACCAAAATAGCCCGGATTTTGAGCCTATTTTCAATAAATGTTATGGAACACTCTATTGAAGTTGTGAACCGCCCGGCTTATCAATTAAAAGTGAAAGAAAGGGGGGCAGCTTCTTAAATTGCGAGTAAGGAATTTATTCGAAAAAGGGGCGGGTTTTGCCTAAAAATTCCATTTAAGGTTGATGCCGCCATACCAGTTTCGGGGCTTGCCCGGATAATAATATCGCGGCTCCGAGTTTCCGAAGCCCTTGACGTTTATCAATACCGAAGAAGCATACTTTCTGTCGGCAATATTGTCAATCCCAAAATGTATTTCAGCAGATAGCTTTTTTGACAGTTTTTGCGAAAGGGAGGCTTGGGTATTGAGTACCGTGTAGCCACTATAAAAAAGAGAATTTTCATCATTTAGCGGCATTTTTCCGAGGTGCAAAAAGTTGCCGTTCAGCCGTAGATTACTCATAGCAATATGCAGGCCGCCGCTCACTTTATGCTGTGGCACGCCCGTCAATCTATTTCCGGAATAGTCATTTTCGCCATCCACAAAATCAATAAACCTATGGTCGGTAATTTCCGCATTGAGATAGGGTGATACAACCAGTTTTTCAAAAATATGCTGTCTATAGGCCACTTGCACCTCAATGCCCTTATGCTCGGTTTTTCCGGCATTTCTTCCTATGTATTGGTTTTCGCCCACGCGTTCGGCCACCAAAAGATTGTTAATTCGCATCAAGTAGGCGTTTGCCTTTAGGTAAAGTTTCCGCTGAAACAAAAATACCTCCTGGCCCAGCTCATAATTCATTCCTTTTTCGGGGCCCAAGCCCGGGTTGATCAACCCTTCGGGGGTCAGGGTTTCCTCCAGCGATGGAAAGTTATAGCCCCGGCCCACGTTTAAAAAGATATCGTAGTTTTCAGAAAAGGAATATCGCAGCGTCAAGGTGGGCGCCAAGATTGGATCGAAATCCCGCCGGCCACTTTTGTCGGTATCATCTTCTGGGTTAAAATAATCGCTAAATCGATACTGGCTACTGTTTAGATTGATGCCCAGCTCGCCCTGAAATTTTTCCGTAAAGGCAATCTTCCACTCAGCAAAAAAATTCAAATTACGGCGGCGCTCCAGATTGTCTCCTATCATGTTTCCCTCAAGACTGCCCTGACCGTTGTTTTCCTCATAGCGATTTTCAAGCACGCGCCAACGGTAGCGGTCAAAGTAAACTTCGCCACCCAGATCCAATTCCGATTTTCGGAAAAAGGGAAGTTGCAGGTTAAAACGGCTCTGCGCCCCATAACCGTTGGTAAATTCATCCAAAATATTGAAGGGCCGCGGTTCATAATGGTCTAGGTATTTGTAATAAACACTACCCGAATAGGTCATATTTTCAGAAAACCGATGTACATATCGCACGGCCGAAAGCAATTTTCGGTTGTCCTCATATCCCTTGGCTGTTTTCCAGGTAAAGGCCGCTTGGGTCGGGTCTTCCATAAAATCGGTCTTGCTTAACGAACTCGGGATCTGCGCAAAATAGTCAATATAATCCACCAAAACGGCGAGCGTATTTTTTGCATCCATAGTGTAGCGCGACAGCAGAAAAGCAGCGCTGCGGTTGTACTTGTTGTTTTCGCGAAAACCCTGGGTTTGCAAGTGGTCATAATGAAAGATGGTCGCCAGCTTTTTGTTGGCCACCGCGGCCGAAACCGAATTTTTTATCATCCCGAAGGAGCCCACGGTCAATCTTGTCTGTATGGAAGAAGCTCCAGGCTCGGCAAATCGGGGCCGCAACAGGATAACGCCACCTAGATTATTGCCATAGGCCGCCGCTTTTGGACCCTTGATGATGTTGACGGCTTCCAAAAGTTCGGGGTCAAGCATATCTAGCGTGGTTTCGCCTCCGCCGTTGGTGAGGGGTATGCCTGCAAAATAGGCGCGGATCTTATTGGTGCCATAGGGTGTCCTGGCCCCAACGCCCCTAATGGTAATCCTGTTGGTGTTGAGGGCACCGCTCTGGATATATACGCCCGGCGGCTGATTGATGGCGGGGACGAGCAGCTCGGGACTAAAGTTTTTGAAGTCTTCCGCATCTATTTTTTCGGTGGGAAACAATTGTGGCGTTTCTAGGAGCAAAGCAGGATTTGTTTGGGAAGCGGCTATACGCACTTCGGCAAGGTGTTCCTTCTCCGTCACTGCGGTGAGATAGAATTGGTCTCCGTCATTTTCCATTTCCACCTGCTCAATAAAGTATGCGGGATGCGATAGCCGAATTTTTATTGGCAACTTTGTTCGGGGTGGAAGAAAAAAGATACCTCTGGCATTGGATGTGGAGATTTTGGTATTTCCGAGGAAGACGGAAACATCCGCTACCCCATTTCCATCGGCTCCCAGTACGCGCCCATGCTGCTGCCCGTAGCAAAAACCCAGAACGAGGAAAACAAAACCTAAGAAAAAGCAGTGCCTGCGTATATCCATCTGGAAAAAAAATTGCGGCTACTTCAATGGTTTGAACTATCCCAAAATAGCCGAATCCTTCAAAGATCGTATTTTTCCTCTCCTTCAAAAAACATTTACGATTTCTTTGTTTTTTAAAATAAAAAACCGGTTAAAAACAATTTCAGAAAAATATAAGAAAAAGAATAACAGTTTGTTAAGAGGTGTTATAATCATTAATGGATAATTTTAAGCGTCATCTTATATCCACCGCATTATGAAAAGAACGATTTTAATTTTATTGTTTCTGGGTTTTTCCCTCCACAATTTTGCACAAGACGAAAAGTCGAAACAGCTGCCGCCACCCTATGCTACCGAGCCGGTATCAAATTATTCAAATGTCATTGGCTGGGAAAAAGGGCAGACCCCCAAGGCGCCTCCCGGGTTTACGGTGACCAAATATGCCGATGGTTTCCAAAACCCGCGCTGGATGCTCGTTACGCCCAATGGCGATGTTTTGGTGGCCGAAAGCAACAGCAATTACGGGCTGCTAAAACAAATTGGAGCCAGCTTGATCGGGGCCGGTGGCTCCAACAACCTAAAGCACAGTGCAGACCGCATCACCCTGCTACGCGATAATGATGGCGATGGCCAGCCAGAAGTGCGAACTACCTTTCTCACCAAGGAAGAAGGCCTTAACCAGCCCTTTGGTATGCTGATTCTGGGCAACTGGCTGTACGTGGCCAATACTGACGGGGTTTTACGGTTTCCCTATTCGCCGGGGCAGACTAAAATCAGGCAAAAAGGCGAAAAGATTGCCAGCTTGCCAGCTGGAAAGATAAACCAACACTGGACGCGCAACCTTTTGGCCAAACAAGATGGCTCCAAAATATATATTGCCGTAGGTAGTGGCGATAATATTGGGGAAAAGGGAATGGAGCACGAAAAGATGCGAGCCAACATACTGGAAATGAACCCCGATGGCAGCCAAATGCGAATTTACGCCGCAGGTCTGCGCAACCCCGTGGGAATGGATTGGGAACCCATGACCCAAACCCTTTGGACTACCGTAAATGAACGCGATGGCCTGGGCGACAATCTGGTGCCCGATTACCTTACCTCCGTCAAGGAAGGTGGGCATTATGGCTGGCCATACACCTATTGGGGCCATCATGTAGATCCACGGGTACCCCAGGCCGAGGAAGCCAAAAAACTGCCTTTAGTGGTTCCGGATGTCGATTTGGGATCGCACACAGCCTCCCTGGGCCTGCTGTTCTATACTGCCGATGCCTTCCCCGAAAAATATAGGAACGGGGCCTTTGTGGCACAGCACGGTTCATGGAACCGCGATAAACTGGCAGGTTACAAAGTTGTTTTTGTGCCTTTCAAAGATGGGAAACCCGCCGGAGAGCCCACGGGTTTTTTGACCGGCTTTATCGTAGATCCACAAAAGGATGAGGCGCGCGGCCGCCCCGTAGGCCTGGCTACCTTGCCGGACGGAAGCCTGCTTGTAACCGATGATAAAACGCACCATATTTGGCGGGTAGCTTATACCGCGAAGTAAGTTTTAAAACAACAAAAGGTTTTAAGGTATTTTGCACAGAGGACCAAAAAAGGTATCCCCTATGGATTGCCCCATATTTTTAAAAAGTTTTGCCACCCATATTTCATATCCTGCCAAAAAACCACCTTATGGATACTATATTTTGGATGTGCGTTGACTTGATGAAGCAGGGATCGGCTTTTTTGGGCATTACTTACCAGGAATTCAACGTTATTTTATTTGTTTTTTTGCATCCGCTCATTACCTTTTTCTTTGTTTTCCAATATTTAAAATACCGAAAACGCTACCGTTTACAGCTTCGGAATGTGGAGTGAGAATATCTTGTGGGAAGAATGGTGAAAACCTGGACATAGACCGAAATAAGCTTATCACGTCCCCTATAGCCAGCCTCTAATTAAAAAAATGGACAACCTACATCAGCCGAAGGTTTAAGCAATCGCGGTTTTTACATCAACAATACGCCAATGGTCTATCCAGCCCGTGAGCACTTGGGCCCAGTCATCGCGGTCGTTGAGACAAGGTACTACGGTAAACTCCTGACCTCCGGCCTCATGAAAAAGTTCCTTGCCCTCCATGGCAATTTCCTCCAAAGTTTCCAGACAATCGCTCACGAAGGCGGGCGTTACAATGGCCAACTTCTTGGTTCCCTCCAGTGCCATTCGCTCTATGGTTCGGTCTGTAGCAGGTTTTAGCCACGGATCAAAACCCAGTCGCGATTGGAAGGAATTGGTATAGGTGCCAGGCTCAAGACCCAGTTTTTCCGCAACAAGGGCCGTAGTCTTTAAACATTGGTGACGGTAGCAGAACTCGTGTGCCGGCGAAGGCGTAACGCAGCAACTGCCATCAATCCTGCAATGGCTTTTGGTAATATCACGTTTGTAGATATGCCGCTCCGGCACCCCGTGGTAGCTAAAGATAAGATGCTCATAATCCACGTCTTTCAAGCTTTCGGCTATGCTTCGTGAAAGCACCTCAATATATTCGGGCTTGTTATAGAAAGCAGGTAGGGAAGTGATTTCCACCTGTGGAAAATATCGCTTCCTCAGTTCTTCCACCTTCACATCAATGGTTTCGGTAGTAGCCATGGCAAATTGCGGGTACAGCGGAATGGTGAGCACCTCATCCACCCCTTGGTCCACCAATTGCCGCAGGCCCTTTTCCAAGCTCATACTGCCATAACGCATAGCCAGGGCGACAGGAATATGGGTGCGGTCCTGAATTTTTTTCTGGAGCCTTTCCGAAATAACGATCAAGGGCGAACCCTCTTCCCACCAAATTTTGGAGTAAGCCTCGGCCGATTTCTTGGGTCTTGTGTTGAGTATAATTCCCCTTACAATAAATGACCGTAGCCAAAAAGGCACGTCAATAACCCGCGGATCCATAAGGAATTCATCAAGATATCTTTTTACGTCTTTAGGATCGGTGCTATCGGGCGAACCGAGGTTTACAAGAAGAACTCCCTTCATGGTAGGCAATAATTTTTTGAATGGCCAAAATTACGGTTTTATGGGGAACCTTCAAGCCATAAAAGCTTATTTAAAGCTATAGGCGCATCTAATATCCTTATAATAGCGGCCCAAGTCAAAAAATATGTTCCCTCCAGTGTGGGAGAACGTTAATTATAATAATCTTCACATTCCATCTGGCCAAATTCCCCTATTTTTTAAGAAACAAAAAAGAATGACGATATGGAAAAAAGACGTCTCGGCACCACCGACCTCTATGTATCACCCCTAACCTTTGGCGGAAACGTATTTGGATGGACCATTGACAAACAACAATCCTTCAAGCTACTCGATGCCTTTATTGCTGCGGATTTTAACTTTATTGACACGGCCGATACCTATTCCTGGTGGGCGCCAGGCAATAAGGGTAGCGAATCGGAAACAGTAATTGGCTCTTGGCTGGCATCCAGAAAAAATCGGGATAAGGTAATCATATCTACCAAAGTTGGTTCAAAAACCAAGGAACACCCCGTAAACGTAAGCAAAAAGTTTATCCTAAACAGTGTGGAAGACTCTCTTCGCCGCCTGAAGACCGATTATATTGATCTTTACCAAACCCATTTTGACGACGAAAATACGCCCGTGGAAGAAACTCTTGCGGCATACCAACAATTAATCAAGGAAGGCAAGGTGCGCTATATAGGCACCAGCAATATGAGCCCCGACCGTATGAGAAAGTCGCTGGAGGCATCAAAATCTGGAGACCTTCCCCCATACCGAACCCTTCAGCCCCAGTACAACCTTCTGGAACGGGAAAAATATGAGACGGCTTACCTTCCGCTGGTGAAGGAAAACAATCTGGGCGTATTGAGCTATCATTCCCTGGCTTCCGGCTTTCTTACCGGAAAATATCGCGGTGAGGATGATTTGGATAAAAGCCAAAGAGGCGATTCGGTAAAGAAATATTTAAACCCTCGCGGGTTTGGCATTTTAAAAGCCTTGGACAATCTGGCCCAAAAGTACCAAACAACACAAGCCGCGGTTGCCCTGGCCTGGGCTATGGGCAGGCCTACCATTACCTCCCCCATAGTAAGTGCCACAGACTTGAAGCAACTGGAATCGATCATTAAAGCACCCCAACTGCAACTGGATGAAGACGATATGCAAAATCTAAACCGTGCCAGCGATTATTGATGGGTGGCAACGGTCATAAAAACATTTTGAAAACAGAAAAGAGGGCTCGCTACAAGACCTGAATGGAACAAATGATATGCTATAATAAGACCGCTGCGGTTTTGATGTCTCCTTATTTTTTTGTATTTTAATGTATGTCATTTCTTAAAAAACATACACTTTATTTCATTATTTGTTTTACCGTCTTTTTAAGCGGTTGCGAAAATTCCGATTCATCGGAAAATAGCGCACCATCAAATAGAACGGCCGCACTTACCGTTACAGCCACCGCGTACAACGCCGTGGAACACCAAACCAAGCGCGGCAATCCGAGCTTGGCCGCTTGGGGCGATATTCTCAAACCGGGAATACGGGCCGTCGCGGTATCTCGGGATTTAATTGCCCTGGGTTTGGATTACAATGAAAAAATTGAAATTGAAGGCTTAAAGGGCATATACGTGGTAAAAGACAAAATGAACCGCCGATGGAAACGAAAAATCGATATTTTCATGGGCCTGGACGAGGAAGCGGCCCGCGAATGGGGCAAACGGGAAGTTACCATTTTCTACAATCCCAAAGACCGTCCGGGGGATCGGTTCTCTAGAAACGGACTGGGAAAAAACCAATAGCAATTCGTTCACATCTTCCCATAAAAGTTTTTCTTGCGGAAGCCCATTAATATCCTCCAAATTTTTTGGGGCGGAAATCGTCACCGGCCTAAACACCCTTCAAAAAAAATTTAAAAGCCCCTAAGGTTTTAATTTAGAGGCTTTTAATGGTAAGGAAATACAATGCCTTATTCTTTCAACACACGCTTGGTCACGGTGCCGTATTTTCCAATAATCTTTACATAATAAGCTGCGGTGGCCAATTGCGAAACGTCTACGGTCTTAGCGGTACCCATATTCCAAAGATCTACTGTTTTGACCTTTCGGCCACGAAGGTCATAGATCTCCAATCGCTCCAATTCCATTCCAAAGGGATTGCTCAGGTTCAACATGTGTTTCGCGGGGTTGGGAAACAGGCCAATGGAATTTATTTCGGTCTCGGTTTGGTTTATGCCCAGCTCACTTTCCACGATTAGTTCGAATTCACAATAACCCACATTCCCATAGGCATCGGTCGCTGTGAGAGCAATGGTGTAAGTGCCGTCGGGAAGTGGCGTACCTGGTGCCGGATCCTGGCTGGTCACAGTAATTGGATCGGTACAATTGTCTGTGGCCATTGCAAGGCCTGTGGCAAAATAATCGGGTATAATATAGAATAGGTTTCCGGCTCCCGGATCTACAGTTTGCGCCACCGGACAACCAATTTCCGGTGACAGATTATCTACCACGGTTACCACGGCCGTACATGTGGCAGTATTCCCATTATTATCCTGACTAAAAACCTGTACCGTTACCGGAGTGCCAATATCGGCACAATTGAATTCGGTTAGATCAACAGCAGTAGTAGCGATACCGCAGGCATCGCTATTGCTGGCTATCACATCTATCGGGTCAAGGGTCGCGGTTCCATCTGCTCCCAACTCAAGGGTATAATCTTGACAGACCAGTTGGGGGGCCGTACTGTCCACAACGGTAATAGTGGCCGTGCAGCTGGCACTATTTCCGTTTAGGTCGGTCACGGTGAGGACTACGGCATTTTCTCCTATGTTAGAGCAATCAAAGGTATCAATATCCAAGACGTAGCTCGAAATGCCACAGGCATCAGTGCTGCCATTGTCTATATCGGTTCCCGCAATCGTCACGATTCCGGATAGAGGATCAAGTTCTACCGTAATGTTTTGGCAAACTACGGCCGGGGCCGTGATATCCTCTACGGTTACAACGGCTGTACAGATACTTGTGTTTCCATGAATATCGGTGACGGTCAAAACTACGTCATTCTCGCCTACATCATTACAATTGAAAGAAGTCCTATCTATTGAGACGGAAGCTATTCCACAATTATCGGTACTGCCACCATTCAAATCAGCAGCCGTAATGGAAGCGTTGCCATCTGCATCAAGCTGAACACTGATATTTTCGCAAACTGCAATGGGAGCCTCGTTGTCGGTCACAATCACATTAAAATTACAGCTACTTTGGTTTCCATTTAGATCAGTAACCGTAAATTCCACTAAGGTTATTCCTACGGGAAATTCGCTTCCGCTGGGAAGCCCTGCCGTTTGCATCACCGTGCCAATTCCGCAATTGTCTACGGCATAAGGCTGGGGAAAATAAACTAGGGCGAAACATTCACCCGAGGCAGCTTGTGTATATATGTCGGTTGGGCAAACTAGCGCGGGCGCCACATTGTCCTCCACCGTAACAACAGCGGTGCAAGTGGAAACATTGCCGTTGGCGTCGGTCACCGTAAGGGTTACGTTGTTGGTGCCCACATTGGAACAATCAAAGGTCGAAATGTCGATACCCGTATCCGCAATTCCGCAGGCATCATTCGAGCCGCCGTCAACATCGGACGCGGTGATCGAAGCGTTGCCGTTGGCATCGAGCTGGACGGTGATGTCCTGGCAGATGGCCGTGGGCGCCACATTGTCCTCCACCGTAACCACAGCGGTGCAAGTGGAAACATTGCCGTTGGCGTCGGTCACCGTAAGGGTTACGT
>CAYSLM010000006.1:0-8363 GCA_964431895.1 uncultured Aequorivita sp. | reverse complement strand
AGCGTTGCCGTTGGCATCGAGCTGGACGGTGATGTCCTGGCAGATGGCCGTGGGCAAAATATTATCAGCCACAGTAACTTGGGCCGTACAGCTATCCTGTTGGCCCAAAGTATCCTCTACGGTCAAAGTGACCGACACCGGAGCCGAAGTATCGGCACATCCAAAATTGGTCCGATCTAAGCTATAACTTTGGATCCCTACATCATCGTAACTACCATCATCAATATCAGATGGCAGAAGAATGGCCGTCCCGGAGGGGTCTAAGTATAAAGTAAAATTTTTACACTGTGCCACAGGGGGCTGGTCACTCGCTTGCACCACAAAAACGCACGAAGGCTTGGCCGCAGGCACATAAATAGTGGTGTTGTTTCCGTTCCAATAATCCCGATTATTGATGATAGCCGCCAAGGTGGCGGAATTTCCCGCAAGGGTTGTTCCGCCCGGGACCAAAGCACAATCAAACTGCCAGTTGTCCATTTCGGGAACCAGTCTTACGGCATTCACTCCTGTTTGCAGGGCATCGGGCAAGGCCGAGGTAGCGTTGCTCGTGGCCGCGCCGTCCCAATTTGCATCGTCGCCATTGGTATCGTTATATTGAAGGCCAGCGATAAAGTATGGACTGGCAATACTGCCCTGAATGGCAAACATTTGATCACCAATAACGGAATAGGCCGCCGGAAATAAGGGCTGAAGGCTAAGATTTACAACACTTCCCGCAGAGTAGGTTGTGGAAGCCGTCCAGGTAAATTCCCCGTCCCCGGGAAAATTTGAAAATCCCGTATCGTCATTCCAACCCCGGTCGGTAAAAATGATCTGAGTGCCGGCATCAATATCCTTTAAAAGAACAAATGCTATGGAATCTTCTGCATTTGTGGCCCCATCGGAATTGCTTCCCAGAAATGCAAGATCACCGGGCGATAAGGAGGTTTGGGAAAATATGGGGCTTCCCAACAAGAGACAAGCCACCGCAAAGTAAAGTTTTTTCATAGGTAACCGTTTGGGGTTATTGGCGGGAAGGATATATCCCGTACAGAGCAATAATATAATTGAGTACAGTAAAGGGCTGTACATTGTTCACCGGTTGTCCTCCACCGGCCGGCTGTACCGCCTGGGGAGACATCGCGGTGTCAGAAACGCCGGCAAAGCCATTGATACCGCCATTGGCAGTAAAATTGTTGGTGGGTTCATCGGTGAAGCCTTCGGTGGCTGCCCGTAATCCGTGGCTATGTGAAGGCATTTGGTTTACGGTGAGGGTATTGGTTTCCGTACCGCCAGTTTCCCCAAGGTTTCGGTAGGAAAGTCCGGGTCCGTTTCCGGCGTGCATTGGCACCCTTCCCCTAAGGTCGGGCAAGGCAAAAGTAGTTTGCCCATTCCCCCCATAGGTGGTGCCCAAAATAGAAAACAAAGCTGTATGCTGGGCAATGGAAAGCAACTGCCCGTTGCAAAACGCCCAATCGCGTGGGGCAAAATTTCCTGCGAATAGAATGATCTGTCCTATAAATGGATCCATAATTTATTGATTTTAGGTTTGGTTACGAAATAAAATTAAACTCGATAGAATTGCCTTGGCGATTCGGAAAAAGGTTTTCACCCAACGCTTGGTTGCGCTCCCAGTGATGGCCATCAACATGTGCGTCCTCATTGCTCAGCATCAACTGGGAAAAGGAATCGATACCCTCTGAAAAAGCTTTAAAGTATATACGTCCCAATTTCCCTTTTTCCCTTCCGGGAAAGTCAGTAATCAGGGAATATCGGCCACGGGCATCACAACTTATTCGTCCACGGTGTTTGTAAGAGGTCAAACCGGGTGACAGATGCCATACCTCAATTATACAATGGGGTATTGGTTTCAATTGTTTGTCGAAAACCGTCCCACTCAACTGCAGTTCGGCCGTGCCCAAGGGAATAGGCCGAAGGTCATTTTTGGTCTCCATATAGGGATTGTATCCGGGAAACGGAACCTTGGCGCCCCATAGCCCACTTGCCGCTTGGGCCTTGGGAAGAAGGGCAGCTCCAGTAGTGAGCAAAGATAAATGGCGAATGAACCTACGACGGGAGGAATTTTTTTGCATAAGTAGTGATTTGGGTTGTGCTCTTCCCCATAAAAGGGTTTCGGGTACGAAGATATCGGGATTACAGGATTAAAAAGTAAGTAGTACTACGTATTTTTTGAAGAAAACCTAACCCACAAGGACTCAAAAATGAAATGTTACCGATGCCGGGACGTGTTTGGCAGAGCACAACCCGTTAATTTTCAATGGATTCTTCAAAAATTAACGGAAGTATTGGTTTTTATTAAGTGATATTAACTTTCGGCTCTCCTATCTTTATTCTTTAAAATTTCAATTATGGAAAAGAAGAAGAAAACCGACCGACCCGATGAAGGGCAAAAGCCACAAAAACGATGGGATGTTCCGCCCGGAGCACGCACCAGTGATCCTGAGGAACAGCAAGTGCAGCGCGTATGGGAAGATGCCAAAAAGAAACAACAGGAAAGGGCAGAACGCCCCGGAGTTAACAAACAAGACCTGAAACAACACGATGCCCAGGGCAATCCAACCCAAAGAGGGGAAGATATAGCCAATGGCCAGTGATTCTGCCTTAGGGCAATGCTAATTGAATGAACCAACAACTAAGTCATGAAAAACTTTAAAACACTTTCCGTTGCCGCTTTTGCCGCACTCATGGCGGCCTGCGGTCCTTCCAAGAGCACAACCGCCGAGACTTCAACCACACAGCGCGGCCGCTCAAACACCGAAGTGACAGCCAGAGCAAATAGCAATGGCGAACAATCAAGTATAGGCCGTGCCACACGAAAGCAAAACACTACTACCGAAGAAAGTGCGGCCAATAGGGCCGCCGCAGAAGAGGCCAGGCTTAAAAGTATGTATGCGGAAATAGCTATGACCGACCAACAGGTTGCCAGTTTTGAGAAACAGTGGAATGCCCAGAGTGCTGCCTGGAAAAGAAAAAATCCCGACCAGGAAATGAATGCCTATGTGCGTACGGAATATCAAGACCGCATTTTGGGCAATATTCTTGACGAACAACAATTTGCAAGATACCGCCAATGGGCACGCGAACATGCCGAGGGCAGGCATTGAGTTGGGGTAAATAATGGCGTCTCTAAGACTTAGAATTATGCCTCTTCTTATCCAAATAAATATAGATTCCAAACAACAGCAAGCTCACCAAAGAACCCCATAAAAGCCCTAGTTTCAAGCTTTGTGTGTTTTTCCCCGTAAGGGCCAGAAAAAACACCAAGGGAGTAATGCCCGAAAGGGTGGCGGCCATAAATTTCCAATAACGCATTTTAAGAATTCCGGCAACGAAGCTTATGGCATCGTTGGAAAGAAACGGGTTTAGCCGGGTTATAAACACCGCCCAAAACCCATAGCGATCCAGAAATCCGGAAACCTTGTGCATACTTTTTTCACCCAAGATTTTAGCTATGAAAAAAGTACCGAAATATTTGCCCAAACCAAAACCCACCGTAGAGGCCACAAACACGGCTACCACAACCAGCACACTGCCCCAAAGTGGTCCATAGGCCAAAATAGCCACAATCATAAGCACGATGGTGGGAATGACCAACAAAAACATTTGGGCCACCATGGCCAATACCAGAACCAAGGGCCCATACCAACCAAATGACGATACCCATTTGTTGATGCGGCTCTCATCATTGCTGGTAAGCACCGTCCAGGCTTCATTGCAGAACTGTGAAAATGCGGGGACAAAAAAGTAAACCGCCCCCAGTACACCCAAGACCACCAAGGAAATCCATAAGGGCAAACGGCCCTTCTTGGCTTCGGCAGATGGTGATGTTGAGTTTTTCATGCAATTTTTTTTTCCAATTAAAGAAACCTTTGTTCCCCCAATTTTTTCTGAAAAATACAAAATTCTCCATTAGAGCAAAACAAACGCAATTCTGGAGCATCTTTAAAAAAAGTAGAGAAAAAATGTATCCTTTTGCTCATTTTTTGGTCTTCTTATAAAACCTTAAAACTTTTTATGTTATGAATACTTGTGTATGTACCAACTGCGAATGCCAAAAATGCAATTGCGGCAACTGTCGCGACAACCAATGCCCTTGTGATAGTTGCAATTGCAGCAAATGCAGTTGCTGTTAAACATTTAAGAGGTTGGCCATTGTGCCAACCTTTTTCTATTTTTGTAATACTATGGACACACAGACCCTTTGGAAAACTTATGGCGACAATCTTTATTTTTTCATTTTAAAAAGAACAAAAGACCGCGCCAAGGCACAGGATATTTTCCAAAATACATTTTTAAAGGCGCATACCCATATAGGCGACCTGCGGGATGAGGGCAGTGCCAAATCATGGCTTTTTCGCATAGCCAGAAATGAACTGGCCGATTTTTCCAAGGCCGAAGGGAAATATGCGCCAATTATTAAGCCGCAAAAGGAAGAAACCGCGGAATACGAAGATGCCTTCTGCTGCTTTGACCGCTTTCTCGATCAGCTGCCCAAAGATTATTTTTTGCCCGTACATTTGGTGTATGTGGAAGGAAAAAAACAGGCCGAAGCTGCCGAAATCCTTGGAATTGGCCTTCCGAACCTGAAAGCCCGGCTGAGAAGGGCCAAGGAAACCTTGAAAACCAATTTTCAGAAATGCTGTCATTATGAGCTCAATGAGCGGGGACAACTGGTGGGGGAAGCCAATTGCGGCCACTGCAAGTAATCGTTTCACTACATAGCAGAGCAGTTAACAAATGAAGGAGTTTTTTCGCGATATATTTGAATACCATCACCATTTTAACCAGAAACTGATAGTTCAGATTCTGGAAAATGAGAACGGCATTTCAAAAAAGGTCATTCCGCTTTTGTCACATTCCATAAATGCCCATCAAATATGGAACGCGAGGATAACCGAAAGTGAGGAACTGGACGTGAACCAAATCCATACCTTGAACGAATGCGCAGCTATTGACGCCCAAAACTTCGAGGATACTCTGGGGATTTTAAACACCCGTGAATTATCGGAAACGGTTAGCTATACAAACTCAAAGGGCGCCGCGTTTAAAAATACGGTACAGCAGATCCTGTTTCATATTTCAAATCATTTCAGCCACCACAAAGGACAAATAATTTTTGATTTAAGGCAAAGCGGCATCCCTCCTCTTGTCACCGATTATATTTTCTACAAACGCTGAAAAGGACAAATAATTAAAGGGAAGTCTGCTCTGGAAATGGCAAATCGGCATCAATAACAGTCCATCCGCAATTGGCCCTTCTGGAGCAATTGGTCCAAACTATTGGATTTTTGATCGGCCAGGATTTTTTCGAGCACCTCCAGCACGCCGTGCTGCATAGTCAACGAACCGCAGAGCATCAAAGTTCCGCCTTGGGACAAGGCAGCCTTAATGGTTTGGGCCTTTGCTACTACCAGGTCCTGCACATATTGCCGCTCCCCTTCCCGGGAATGGCATTTTACCAAATTCACGGACGCAAGCTGGGTATCTTCCCCAAAAAGATATTTTTCATACAGCGCAAAGGAATCCAGAAACCGGCCGCCCCACAATAGATGGATCGGCACTTCCCTATTTTGGGATACCATTCCCAAAAACGGCGCAATTCCGGTGCCATTGGCAATAAGGAAAACGGGGCCAGATTTCTTCGGAAAATAGAAATGTGGGTTGCGCTCAATGGCCGCTTTAAATTTTTGACCCTTAGCAAGCTGAAAAAGATAGTTGGAAGCTTTGCCGAATTCATGTTTTTTCACACTAAGAATGATATCCCGCCCCTTTTTGGCGATGGAATATTGCCGAACGGTCTCGGCCCCTGGCGGTAATACCGAAAGCAAATCGCCAGAAGTGAATTTGGCATTCCGTTTAGGCCTCAGACGAAGGAGAAAGGTATCGTCAATATTCAGCTCGGTACGGTCCAATACCTTGAAGGGCTGCATTTTGAGTTTCCGTTTGCGCTTTGGTGGAACCAATTTGAACGGAATTTTGGTCCGTTCACTCCATTTCTGGGCCCATTTCTTAAAATCGGTAAAATCGGCATCGTTTATTTTATACAATGGAAGGACGGCCCCACCTCTGGCCCCATTCTGCAGTATAGCGTCCACTTCAACCGCAAACTGGCAATAGTCGGGGTACTCCAGCGATCCAAAACCCACCACCGAATAGGCCACGGGGTTGGGTTGTGCCACGGTTTTAAACAGAGTTTTAAATTTTCGGGCGTTGGTGGGTGCTTCCCCCTCCCCATAGGTAGCGGTGAGAATAATAAGCTGCCGGGCACGGGCATAGGTGGTATAGTTGTTCAATTCATCCATAAAAACAACTTTCCCGGCTTCGGTGAGGGCATTGAACAATCGTCGGCCAAGATCAAAGGTGTTCCCCGTTTCAGAGCCGATCAGGATCACGATCTCACTGGCAGCCTTGTCGGGCATGGCTGGGGTGGCGATGCTTCGCTTTCGCTTCAGCGTCATGGCAAAGCCCGAATAGATGAAGAAAACAATGGAAGCGCTGGCCAAAAGTAAAACCACAGACCACCAAATACTGCCCGCTCCGGTGTGCAGCTTAAAACTGAGTCGCGAAGCCAACAAAGTGAAGGGGTAATGGGCGGTGGCAACTACGGCCCCCGTAAGTTGGTTTACCTGAATTTCCCTTTTCTTTAGCGCTACGCGGAAGTAATCTTCGGGATCATCGGAAAAGGGAAAATCTACCTTCCGTACTTCGGAAAGCATGGTTTTTCGGAATAGGGGAATTTCCGCAGGATTCGCAAAATTATCTTGGGATGGCGCTGTAGCATTTTCTTCAAACCGCAATTGGGTACTGGGCAGCAACCCAAACTTTTCCGCAGAAAGATATACCCCGGTTACCGCCAAGATGATTATGGGTACAAAAAACCAACGGCTCAGGATGACGTGGTAGCGCATTTCAAAATATTCCTTCTGTACCTTGGAAAAAATTTTTCTGAAACCGCCCTGCCTTTTGGCCAATAGGAGCATACCGGTGACCGCGATCAGCACCAAAAGCAAAGAAACCAAGCCTACAAAAAAGCGGCCGGTGCTCTTTAAAAAAAGCGAACGGTGCAGGTTGGTGGTAAAGCTGAAGATCTCCGGTCGTGCCGGCACTTCGCCCAATGATTGGCCCGTGCGGGGGTCAATGTAAAGGTCTTTCGTCTCAAAATCTTCGGTGAGTACCGAGGCCTTTACAAAGCCTGAAGGTTCCACTTCCAAGGTAAATACCTCGTCATAATTTTCCCTCAGTTCCGCAATGGCCGTAGCCAGCGAAACGGTTTCCAGAGGTACCTTGGCATAGCCTTTGGTTTGATGCGAAATGGGCTCGAAGGCCAAAATGATGCCCGTCACCGAAGCCACCAACAAGAAAGCCGAGGCCACAAGGGCAAGTAGAAGGTGGCTATATCTCCAAAGGGAAAGGGTCAAAATTTAGGGGTCAGATTTTAGAGGGTAGTGGGTAGAGGGTTGCCATTGAGCCTATAGATTTTTTGGGATGTGGGTAAGGTTTGACGAATGGGACCCAATTCCCATTCCAAATATCAATTTACTGCACCAGCATACGCACATAACGGATAAAGCCTTTGCCTTCCTGCTTGCTTTTCAGGTTGGCCGAAGTAAGCGGAAACTGCAGGTCATCCTTAAAGTAGTCAACATCTTCCACCGAAGTTTCAAAACGTAAATTATACCCTGTGTCTATTTTATCGGCAGGAATTTGTAGTATGCATACCGTGCGCTCCCCCCCGCTAATGGTTTCGCCGGAAATGGCATCAATATTTGGGCGGCGCTTGCCATAAAATTGCCACCAAGCGGTAATCTCGCTGTACCATTCAGGATCTTTGCCCAGCACTTGTAGGGTTTCCACATACTCACCTTCCGCATTTACTAGCGAGACCACTATATAGGCTCCTTCACCGCTGTAATTGGTCATTTGGATCATGCACTTTACGGCCTTGGTTTGGGCAGTAGTGAAGCCCGCAAAGCCAAAGGCCAGGAGAACCAAAGCCGGAAGAACTAAGAGATATTTTTTCATAATAGTTTTTTTGAATGGCTTTCCTTATTTTAAAAAGGAAAGATTGGTTTGCCGTTGTTGCAACTGCTCATTTTCTTGGGCCAGATCAAAAGGTGTTTCGCCAAATTCCGTAACGGCACCGGTATCTGCGCCCTGGCTTATTAGATACTTCATCAGCTCGTCACCTGTGGCTTTCATGGCCGCAAGGTGCAGCGGTGTCATCCCTTCATCATTCACCGCGTTGATTGGAATGTTTAGGGCAGAAAGGCGTTTTACCAATTCCAGATCGTTGGTTTTGGCAGCCAGATGGTATAGCGTATTGCCATCGGCCTGCGTGGCATCCATGGGCACCCGGATCTTTT
>CAYSLM010000005.1:0-39299 GCA_964431895.1 uncultured Aequorivita sp. | reverse complement strand
ATCTATTGGTTTTCTGAATACCCCACCGCTTTCCCAAGTAAGGTGGCGGTAGTGCAATCGGTTATTTTTACCATAACGAAATCGCCAGGCTTGTAATGCTCTTTTGGGAAAACCGCCACCGTGTTCTGAGGGGTGCGGCCGCTCCAGTGCTGGTCACTTTTCCGCGATTCCTTTTCAATCAAGACTTCTACGGTCTTGCCCACCGTTTTTTGGGTGTGGAAGGCACTGTGCTTTTGCTGAAGGTCCACGATTTCGGTCAATCTGCGTTTTTTGACTTCCTCGGGCACATCGTCTTCCAGTTTGCGGGCGGCCAAGGTTCCGGGCCTTTCGGAATACATAAACATAAACCCGAAGTCGTATTTTACATATTCCATCAGGCTCAAGGTCTGTTGGTGGTCTTCTTCGGTCTCGCTGGGAAAGCCGGTTATCATATCCTGCGAGATGCCGCAATCGGGCAAGATTTCGCGTACCTTGTCAATGAGTGCCATATATTCCTCACGGGTATGCTGGCGGTTCATTTCCTTTAAAATGCGGGTGCTGCCGCTCTGTACGGGCAGGTGGATGTAGTTGCAGATGTTTTTGTACTTGGCCATGGTGTGCAGCACATCCTCGGTCATATCCTGCGGATTGCTGGTGGAGAAGCGGATGCGCATCTTGGGCTGGGCCTCGGCAACCAGCGCCAGTAACTGGGCAAAGTTGGTGGCCGTTGCCTTTTGCATTTCCGTTGCGTTTTTAAAATCCTTTTTTAGGCCGCCTCCGTACCAAAGGTAGCTGTCCACGTTTTGGCCCAACAGGGTGATTTCCTTATAGCCTTTTTCGGCCAGGTCGTTTACTTCGGCCACAATACTCTGTGGGTCGCGGCTGCGCTCACGGCCACGGGTAAAGGGCACCACGCAGAACGTACACATATTGTCGCAGCCCCGGGTAATGCTCACAAAAGCGGTGATTCCGTTGCCGCCCAACCGCACGGGCGATATATCGCCATAGGTTTCATCTTTTGAAAGGATTACGTTTACCGCTTCGCGGCCTTCCTCCACTTCTTTCAGCAAATTCGGGATGTCCTTATAGGCATCTGGCCCCACGACCAAATCGACGATTTTTTCTTCCTCCAAAAATTTTTCCTTTAGGCGTTCGGCCATACAGCCCAGCACGCCTACTTTCATATCGGGGTTTTGGTTGCGCTTTACGGCGTTGTATTTTTCAAGCCGCTTTCGGATGGTCTGCTCGGCCTTGTCGCGGATGGAGCAGGTATTTACGAGAACCAGGTCGGCATCTTCCAGCAGGCTTGTGGTGTTATACCCCTGATCGGCCAGGATGGAGGCCACGATCTCGCTGTCGCTAAAGTTCATTTGGCAGCCGTAGCTTTCTATATATAGTTTTTTGGTGTTCTCGGCCTTGGCATCGAGTACCAACGTGTTTCCTTGTGCGCTTTCGTCAATTACTTTTTCCATAAATTATAATATCTTCATGGTTTTATTTAGGCAAACCATGGGAGTGGCAAAGATACGATTAATTGTGAACGCTGTCAAAGTGGCAGATTTCTTTTTCATAGATTTGTAAGAGCAACCAATCAATTCAAAAATCATGGAGCCCGACATATTTCAAAGAATAGAATCCGCCAACAAGCCCGATTTTGGCGATGTGCTTTCAAAAAGTTTTGAACTTTTTAAAAAGGTCTGGGTTGAGGGCATGCTGCATCTGCTGGTAACCATGGGGGCCGTATTGCCGTTTGCCCTGCTCATTTATGTGCCCGTTATAGGGATGGCCATTGAGGCAGAGGGCCGCCCGCATTTCAATCCTTTCCACGAGTATCCTCCCGTGTTTATTGTGGGTTACGGCCTTATGGTACTTGTTTTTGCTTTTTTGGCAAATGCTATTTCCTACGCGGTGGTGGCCCACTTTTACAAGGTGTGCCAAAGGGCCGATACGGGCAGCCCAGCTGAAGTGGGTGGTTATTTTGTTTTTCTGCAACGGCATTTCGTAAAGCTGTTAGTGCTTACTCTGGCTTCCTTTGGCATTGCCCTGCTTGCCACCCTGCTGTGCTATCTGCCCATTTTTTATGTCATGGTGCCGTTGCAGCTTGCGGTGGTCATCTTTGCTTTCAATCCCGAGTTGTCGGTTTCAGAGATAATCAAGGCGTCCTTTAAACTGGGCAACCGGTTTTGGTTGATTGGTTTCGGGTTGATAATCGTGGCCGGCCTGATTTCGCAATTGGGCGTCATTCTTTGTGGGGTGGGGGTTTTTGCTACGGCGTACTTTGCCTATATTCCATTGTATTATTTTTATAAGGTCAGTATTGGTTTTGATGAAGCCTTGCCCGAGCGTTCTTTTTAAATAGGCGGGGAGGGTTCACTGTAAAAAAAGACTTTCTAAGAGTAAGCACGTGCTAATGGGGATGGGCTGAGGTTTTTCCTTGATAAGCACAAATCGTTTCAAGAAATTTAAAGTGTTTTGGAGGTCGATCTATTAAGATTAAAAAATACATTTTGTTCTTGTTTTTACAGTTTTTTTATTATAACTTTAACAGATCGACTGACTTTAATCGACCAAATTATGAAAACACACGTCCACACGTCCACACGTCCACACTTGATTTAATATTAGTGATACTATGTGTCTTGACTTCCGGACTAATTATTTCGCAGAATAGACAAGAATATTACGTTATTGCTAAGCCAAATATTGTCTTAGAACCTATCATTAAAACAGTTGAGCTTGATAGTACTCTTACTCTGGATCTGGTTCATAATGGCTTGGAGAACTTCTTTAATAATCTACCTGTATATTCTTTTAAAAAAGAATTTACGTCTTCGAATAGCCCGTATTTAAAGCGTGTATATAAAGTTACCTTGGATAATGCCTCTCATTTGCAAGCGATTTTTAGTCAGCAGGAAATAGAATATGCGGAACTCGTAAAATATCCAGAGCCATTATTTATTCCGAATGATTATCAGGCTCTCTTTCAAACTCCTTTGACCGCAATGGTCAAATCCAACAGTCAAAAACTTTGGTAAAACAATAATAATCCTCGTAATTATGAAATATATAATTTTATTCCTCGCTATACTTATTTTTCTCACAGGTTCTGCCCAAGATTCTCAATTGGCGGGGGTTGATTGGTATTTACAAAACCTTGTTATAAACGGCCAAAATTACCCTCCACCCTATAATTCTGAAGTGCAAAATGTAGAAGCCCGTTTTTATGCCATCTCAAATGGGGACAGTGCAGATGCCTTTACCACATTTGTTTGCAACACCTTATATGGATTGCTCATATATGATGAATTTAACGATAGTTTTTCATTTACATATCAAGAGAATACGCTCATAACATGTACCCTCCAAGTGAATGAAGATTATGAGGGAATTTATTTTAACTTTTTTTACGCTCCCTTTGGCAGTCTTTATAACTATTCAATTACGACGGAAACTAATGGCCACAAAACTTTAGTGCTTATTTCGCCTACTGGCGACCAAGCTATTTATGGAGACAATCCTTTGTCAAATCAAGATTTTTCCTTAACGCAATTTTCACTCCATCCCAACCCCGCCCAAACCGAACTCTTTATTACTGCACAAAATACCACAGGAAATCTAAAAATAAAAATCCTCAACATAGAAGGCAGATTGTTAAATGCCCAAAATATAACGCTACACAATAAAGCGCCAATAGATGTCTCCCAACTTGTCAGCGGCGTTTATTTTTTAAAAATTGAAGATGGAAGCGGCAACACTACCATTAAGAAATTTATAAAAGAATAGGTTCAACCCTTACCAAATCCAAAATTTTGTAAGGTAGCCTACAAGAATAATTGGTTGTAAAAAAAGCCCAGTACACTCCTAAATTTATAGCCAAAATCCTTCGTATTAAAAAATTCCCATACTTTTGCACTCACAATAATAAAGGATATGGCAAAGAATTTAGTGATTGTAGAGTCCCCGGCAAAGGCAAAAACCATTGAAAAATTCCTCGGAAAGGATTTCAGGGTTACCTCCAGTTTTGGGCACATTGCAGACCTGCCCTCCAAGGAATTGGGTGTGGATGTCAATGGTGACTTTACACCTAAATATATAGTGAGCAGCGATAAGAAAAAATTGGTGGCCGAACTGAAGTCACTTTCCAAAAAGGCCGATACCGTTTGGCTGGCCAGTGATGAGGACCGTGAGGGAGAGGCCATTGCCTGGCACTTGGCCGAGGAGCTGAAGCTGGACAAAAACAAGACCAAGCGTATTGTTTTTCACGAAATCACGAAGTCGGCCATTCTTAAAGCCATTGACAACCCACGCCAGATAGATTACAACCTGGTAAACGCCCAGCAGGCCCGCCGCGTTCTCGATAGATTGGTGGGCTATGAGCTTTCTCCGGTTCTTTGGAAAAAAGTAAAGGGCGGCCTTTCCGCCGGCCGGGTACAGTCGGTTGCCGTGCGGTTGATCGTGGAGCGCGAGCGCGAGATCGAGGCTTTCAACCCCGTAGCTTCCTACCGTATTGATGCTGAATTTGTAACCGATGACGGCAGCAAGTTTAAGGCCAAGCTCCCCAAAAATTTCGATACCGAGAAGGAGGCCCGCGAGTTTCTTCGGAAAAATCTGGGCGCGTCCTATAAAATTTCCGATTTAACCAAAAAGCCCGCCAGCAAAAGCCCGGCGGCCCCTTTTACCACTTCAACCCTGCAACAGGAAGCGGCGCGGAAACTGTATTTTTCGGTTGGGAAAACAATGACTATCGCCCAACGTCTTTATGAAGCGGGACTTATAACCTATATGCGTACCGATAGCGTAAACCTGAGCAGGGATGCAAAAAATGCCGCGCAAAAGGAAATCATATCCTCTTATGGAGAAAAGTACAGCAAGCCCCGCGACTACAAAGGCAAGAGCAAGGGTGCCCAAGAGGCGCACGAAGCCATCAGGCCAACAGATATGGGCCAGCACCAAATTACGGGCGATCGCGACCAGGCGCGACTCTATGACTTGATCTGGAAGCGCACCCTGGCATCACAGATGAGCGATGCCCAATTGGAGCGTACCAATGTGAAGATCGATGTACTTTCCAAAGAAAAAGTCCCCGAAAATTTCACTGCCAATGGCGAAATGATAAAGTTTGACGGTTTTTTAAAAGTATATCTTGAAGGTACCGACCTGGAAGACGAAGAGCAGGAAGGCATGCTGCCCAATATGAAAACCGGCGATACCCTCGAAAATAATTATATCACCGCTACCCAACGGTTCACCCGGCCACCGTACCGCTATACCGAGGCCTCTTTGGTAAAACAACTGGAAGAGCTGGGCATTGGCCGGCCCTCCACCTATGCGCCTACCATTTCTACCATCATAAGTAGAAACTATGTTGAAAAAGGAACCGTGGAAGGCGTAGAGCGGAAATATTTACAGCTAACGCTTCAAAAGGAAAACCTGAAGGAAAAAGTTCTGACCGAAACCGTGGGTAGCGACAAGGGCAAACTAGTACCCACAGATATTGGAATGATCGTAAATGATTTCTTGGTGGAACATTTTGAGAATATTCTCGACTATAATTTCACCGCCAAGGTAGAGGAAGATTTTGACGATATTGCCGAAGGAAAGGAAGACTGGACGAAGATGATGAAGGATTTTTATGCCCAATTTCATCCGCGGGTTGAACACGTAGAGGAAAACGCCGACCGCGAAAGTGGCGAGCGCGTTTTGGGCGAGGATCCTGAAACCGGCAAGCCCGTTTTGGTGCGTTTGGGCAAATACGGCCCCATGGCCCAAATTGGCGCCCCGGATGATGACGATAAGAAATTTGCCAGCCTGCGCCCCGACCAACAACTGCATTTGGTAACGTTTGATGAAGTGATGGATCTGTTTAAACTTCCGAAAACATTGGGAGTTTATGAGAATGAGGAGGTGGAGGTAAACAATGGCCGCTACGGCCCATACGTTCGCTTTGGCAAGACCTTTATCTCGCTTCCCAAGGGAAGGGATCCGCTGGATGTGGATATGGCCTTTGCCCAAAAACTCATTGAGGAGAAGAAAAAAGCCGATGCACCTATATATATGTATGAAGGCCTTCCGGTGCAAAAAGGCGTGGGGCGTTTTGGCCCCTTCATTAAGTGGAACAATATGTTCATCAACGTGAGCAAAAAGTACGATTTTGACAATCTTTCCGAAAGTGATATCGAAACCCTTATTGAAGAAAAAAAACAAAAAGAGATTGACAAGCTGGTCAACGAATGGCCCGAAGAAAAAATCCGAATTGAAAAAGCGCGCTGGGGCCGATTCAACCTAATAAAAGGTAAGACCAAAGTAGAACTGCCCAAAGGCACCAAGGCCGATAAGATTACCCTGGAAGAAGCCAAGGAACTACTCGCCAAAAAAGGCCCCGCCAAGAAGACCGCCTCCAGAAAAAAGAGCGGCACCAAGAAGAAGTCCACCGCCAAGAAAAAATAATGATAGAATTTTTATCGCCCGTATCCAAAAAGGTATTGGCCCATCGGGAAGTACTGCCACCCGGTACTTTGGGAAAACAGATTGCAACTTATAATGTGGTCGGGGAATTGCCCGATCTAAAAGGAGTGAAATTTGCCCTGCTCGGCATCAAGGAGAACCGCGACGATGTTGATTTTATGGGCAATGAAATTTCATTTGACTCTTTTAGGCAAGCCTTCTATTCTCTTTATCCCGGCAATTGGAACCATGCTATCGTAGATCTGGGCGATATAGAAAAAGGCGATACTGCCCAAGATTCCCGCTTTGCGGCCAAGGAAGTTATTTCCCAATTATTGGAATTAAATGTGGTGCCCATTATTTTGGGCGGCAGCCAGGATTTGGCATATTCGCAATACCGCGCCTATGACGGTCTGGAAACCATGATAAACGTGGTAAACATCGATAGCCGTTTTGACCTGGGCAATGCCGAACTTCCCATTTCCAACAAATCATACCTAGGAAAAATGGTGATAGACACCCCCTACAATCTGTTTAATTACAGCGTGCTGGGTTATCAATCCTTCTTTAACCCCCCGCAGGAAATTGCCCTGATGGACAAGCTTTATTTTGAAGCCTACCGCCTGGGCGAGGTCACGGCCGATATTACCGTGGCCGAGCCAGTAATGCGCGACGCCAATATGGTTACCCTCGATATTACAGCCTTGGAAAAAGGGCCCCACAATAGTCCCAACGGCTTTAATGGCCGTGAAATATGCGCGCTTTCGCGATACGCCGGGCTCAGCAATAAAGTAAGGTCATTTGGCGTTTATGAGTTGGGCAAGGCAAGTAGATCCAAAAGTGCTTCCCTATTGGTGGCCCAGATACTGTGGTATTTTATTGAAGGGGTCAATTTCCGTATTGCCGATGGCGACTTTGACGACGAAACGCTCTTTACCACCTATAAAGTGCCCGTGGAAGATGAGGTTTTGGAATTTAAGAAAAGCCATAAAACCGACCGGTGGTGGATAGTTTTGCCTTTTCTTTCAAATGTTAATAATAAATTAAAAAGTCGTGCGTTATTACCTTGCACTTATGGCGAATATTTGGGTGCATGCAATCAGGAAGTTCCTGAAAGGTGGTTGAAGGCCCGCCGCAAAAACGAAGTATAATCAAGCAAAACAAGTAAAAACGGGGTTCAATGGTTTTCAAAAAAAAAATTGTTTTTTTGGAATATTATAAATAGGTTTACGCCCTTGAATCTCGAAATTTAACCTAAATACCTATGAAGAAGTTTATTGCATTTACTGCGATCGTTGCCCTTTTGTTCAGTTGTAACTCTGGAGACCGCGGAGAACTGGTTGGGGCAAAAGGTAAAAAATGGTATCCTCAAAAACCTTACGGAATGACGCTAGTGCCCGGCGGGTCCTTCATCATGGGTAAAAGTGATGACGACTTTGTGGCTGTAAACGATGCCCCCACCAAAACCGTTACCGTTCGTTCGTTCTATATGGACGAAACCGAAATCACCAATTCAGAATATCGTCAATTTGTAAACTGGGTGCGCGACTCTACCGTGCGCCTGCGCCTGGCCATTATGGCCGATGAGGTGGGCGCCACCCCCGGCGACGGCGGGATTGGCGAGTTCGCCTTTGTTGACCAGGAAAATGAGGAAATGACCCCGTACCAGCAATATATGTACGACAATTATTTCGGGATGGGCGAGGACTTTTATGCGGGCCGAAAGCTGAACCATAAAATAGACATCATCTGGGATACGGCAAAGTACCCCGATGAATATTATTCCGAAGTGATGGATACCATGTACATCCCAACCGAGGAAGCCTACAATGGCCAGCGCACCATTGATGTGAGCAAACTGAAATTCCAATATACCTATATGGACATTCAGGCTGCCGCCCGCGACAAGAGCAAGCGTAGAAAAGACTTTATCAAAAAAGAGGAATTGAATATTTATCCAGATACCACCGTATGGATCAAGGACTTCAATTATTCCTACAATGAGCCTATGCACAATGATTATTTTTGGCACGAGGCTTATGGCGACTATCCCGTAGTTGGCGTGAACTGGAAACAGGCAAAGGCCTTCTGCGCCTGGAGGACGCTTTATAAAAACGCTTACCAAAAATCAAAGAAACGCCAGTTTGTCAATTCCTTCCGTCTTCCCGGTGAGGCCGAATGGGAATATGCCGCCCGCGGCGGGCTGGAATCGGCCACCTATCCTTGGGGCGGTCCTTATGCCAAGAATGACAGGGGCTGCTTTATGGCCAACTTTAAGCCGCTACGTGGTGATTACGCAGCCGACCAGGCCCTTTATACCGTCGAAGCAAAATCATACGAACCCAATGATTTTAATCTGTACAATATGGCCGGTAACGTTTCGGAGTGGGTAGCCTCTTCCTATGACCCTGCGGCCTATGATTTTACATCTACCATGAACCCCAATGTGAACGACCCCGACAATATGCGCAAGGTGGTTCGCGGCGGATCTTGGAAAGACGTTGCATACTTCCTGCAGGTGAGTACCCGCGACTATGAATATGCAGATTCTGCGCGTAGCTATATAGGCTTCCGAACCGTGCAGGACTATATGGGTACCGACGTTGTTCTGAACCAAAATTTTGGCGATGCTCGCTAATACCTCCCATATTTACCAAACTAAAATAAACTTAATCAAAACCCTCAACTAAAAATTTAAGAATTATGGCACAATCAAGATCATCAAAAAAACTATTTAATATGGCCTATGGCCTGGGAGCTTCAGTTGTAATTTTAGGCGCCCTTTTCAAAATTCTACACTGGGAACTGGGGCCCTTGACCGGTGGCCTGCTTTTGGCAATCGGACTTATTACAGAGGCCGTTATTTTTGCAATCTCTGCTTTCGAGCCGGTAGAAGATGATTTGGACTGGTCTCTAGTCTATCCCGAATTGGCCGGTGGTACAGCCAAGGAAAAGAGAAAAGCGGCAGAGGTACAGGAAGCCGAAGGCCTTCTTTCCAAAAAATTGGACGAAATGCTCAAGGATGCCCGTATCGATTCTGAATTGATGAACAGCCTCAGCACAAGCATTCGCTCTTTTGAAGATGCCGCTAAAGGTATCGCCCCAACCGCAGAGGCGATGAACTCTACCAAGAAATACAGTGAGGAAATGGCCCTTGCCGCAGCCCAGATGGATTCGCTCAACAGCTTATACAAAGTACAGATTGAGTCAACCAGCCGTCAGGCCGAGGCCAACCAAGCTGTCGCCGAAAACGCAGAACAACTAAAACAACAAATGCAGCACTTGGCTACCAACCTTTCCTCCCTCAATGGAGTATATGGCGGTATGCTTTCAGCTATGACCAATAGAAATTAAGTTTCCTATTAACCAAGAAAATTTTTAAAAACTGAAAAAACATTAAATAATGGCTAAAGGAAATTTATCCCCCAGGCAGAAGATGATCAACTTGATGTACTTGATCTTCATCGCTATGCTTGCATTGAATATGTCCCGAGAGGTGCTTTCCGCTTTCGGACTTCTAAACGAAAAAATATCGGAAGCAAACGTGGCCACCTCAGAGCGGAATATGGCATTTATGGAAGGATTGGCAGTAAAGGCCAATGACGAGCCCGCCCAATATGCAGCTTTGAATGCCAAGGCCCAAAAAATATCAGAAATATCCGATGAGTTTGATTCATATCTCGCTTCAATGAAATCTGCCGCGGTGGAGAAGATTGAAGATCCAAAGGATTATGAGGTAATGGACAAAGCCGACTACTTCAACAACTTATTTTTTACAGGAGATAAGTACAAGGAAGGCGGAAAGGAATTTTTGGCAAAGATGGATGAGTACCGCACCAAAATGCTTGCAGTGCTTTCTGATACCGCCCTTGCCAAAGTGCCCGGGATTGAACAAATTAAAAAATCTATTAAAACAAACTTCTCAACCGAACCGGAAACCAACCGCGACGGCAAGAAAATACCTTGGCTCAATTATCACTACGAGGGCTTCCCACTGGTGGCTTCCTTGACAAAGATGACCCAAATTCAGGCCGATATCAAATCGACCAAGAGCGAAGTGTTGCAACGTATGCTTGCCGGCCAGCAGGCCGAAGCCTTATCTTTCAGCAACTATTCCACCTTGTTGGAAACATCGAAGTCTGCCTATTATTCCGGTGAAAAATTTGACGGAGCCATCGTATTGGGCCGTACCGACGAAAGTACCGTACCCAAAAGAGCCGAGCTCACCTTGGATGGCAGAAAACTTGCTGAAGGCACTGATTATACCTTTGAAGGTGGTAAAGTGAAATTGAACGTGGGTGCAGGTTCGCCCGGCGACCACAAAATCGAGGGTACGCTTTACTACGGTGAAGGTGGAGAAGAAACCGAAGTGCCGGTGGAAGCCTCGTTTTCAACCATTTCGTTGCCCAATTCGGCTGTGATTGCCGCAGATAAAATGAACGTGGTCTATCGCGGGGTAGATAACCCAATTACGGTTTCCATTCCCGGTATTCCAGACAATAAAGTTTCGGCTTCGGCACCTGGGCTGTCAAGAGTTTCGGGCAGCAAGTACGTAATGCGTCCAGGATCGGGCAGGACCGTAACCATCAAGGCGAGCGGTACGCTTCCCGATGGCAAGCCCGTAGGCTCGTCATCTGAGTTCCGTATTAAGGATATTCCAGCTCCTGTAGGTGCCATTCGTGGTGAAACAGGGATAGTAAGGATGGAGCGCCAAGGGCTTGAAATTTCATCGGTTTCGGCCGTATTGCCAGATTTTGATTTTGACGTCAACCTCAATGTTACCGGCTTTAGCTTTAAGGTGTCCGGACAGCCTACCGTTCGCGTTAACGGTACCAAGCTCGATGCTGCTGCCAAGGGAGCCTTACGTAGGGCCGGAAGAGGCGAGACCGTACAGATCTTTGATATCAATGCGAAAGTTTCGGGCAGTGGCGTGATGCTGAAGAAAACCGCCCCCGTAATCATTGAACTTACAAACTAATTATAAGTAAAAAACCCCTATTGGTATGAATTTGAAGAATGTTGTAATATGTGTTTTTGCAGTGGCAATGGGTGCAGGCGCTACCGCGCAGGTAAACATTTTGAACGCAAAGACCCCAGAGGATATAGGTAAAAAGACCGAAGCGCAGATTGCCTATGATAATGATGAGCCCCTGCCGTATGGCTATACCGACGAGCGCGACGTGCTTTGGGCCAAGACTACCTGGGAAATCATTGATCTTGACGAAAGAGTCAACTTTCCGCTCTATTATCCTATTGATACCAACAATATTGGGGCAGACCGGCGATCGCTTTATGATGTCTTGGTAAAAAACATCAAAAACGGAAAGATTGATCACGTATATGCCGATTCCTATTTTACCGAAAAAAGGACTTTGGAAGACATACAAGCCTCTTTGGTATACAGCGATACCACCGATTTGGGTATTGAACAATACAATGCCGAAGGCCGCGTAGATCCGCAATACATCCGTCGGTTTTCACTGGATGCAGGCGATATCGAGTCTTACCACATACGAGGGTATTGGTACATCGACAAGCGTCAGGGCGAACTCAAATATCGATTGCTCGGTATTTGTCCCGTAGCAAATGAGGCGCGCTCCAAGGCCTTTCCCGATGACAATATCGATTCAAAGGTAGAACTGTTTTGGGTCTGGTTTCCCGGCGCCAGGAAGGTACTGCATGAGGCGAAAGCCTTCAACCGCAAAAATACTTCCCAGCCCATCAGCTATGACCATCTGCTGAACTCGCGCCGCTTTGACGCGGTGGTCTACCGTGAGGATAATGTTCAGGGCGATAGGAATGTAAAAGATTACATCAATGACAACGCCTTGATGCAACTGTTGGAGTCGCAACGCATCAAGGAACAAATACGCAATATTGAAATAGATTTGTGGAATTATTAATGCATTAATGGACCCAAATCTGCAAGAAGGCCCTTCATTTAACTTTGGTTTGTGAAGGGTTTTTTTGTGGATCAATAGCGGAGTGCATTCTTTTTCCCAACTTAGCCAACCATAGATGAAACAAGTTGACTACATAGTTGTAGGCCTTGGCATTGCCGGAATAAGTATATGCCAAACCCTTCGGAAACATAAAAAATCCTTTGTGGTCTTTGATGGGGGAATTGAGGGCGCAACGGCAAAATCGGGTGGCGTCTTCAACCCTACGGTGCTCAAAAGGTTCAACCCCGTATGGAAGGCGGATGTTTTCTTTCCCAAAGCGCTTCGGTTTTATGAAACTCTTTCCGCAGACCTTCAGAAGAAAATATTTTCCCGCAACCCGATCTTAAGGATTTTCAGCAATGTGGAAGAGCAGAACAATTGGGCCGTGGCGTGCGACAGGAAGATTTTGGGCCAGTTTTTATCTGCTGAATGCATTCCAAATTCCAATGCTGCCATCCGCGCACCCTTTGGTTTTGGAAAGGTGATGGGTGCGGCACAAATCGATACCGTGGCGCTTTTGCGGGGGTATCGCCAATTCTTAATGGAGCGGGAAGTTCTTTCTTCGGAAAAATTTGAATATAACCTTTTGCAACAGCAGGAAGATGGTATTTCCTATAAGGGAATTTCCGCCAAAAAAATAATCTTTGCCGAAGGTGCAGGAGCGCTACGCAACCCTTTTTTCCCCGAAAGGGCTCTCATCGCCAACAAAGGCGAATACATTGTTGTCCACGCGCCCCAATTGAAATTTAATGCGCTGCTGAAAGGCCCCATGTACGTGATACCCTTGGGCAATCATCATTATAAAATCGGGGCTACCTATAGCAGGGATGACTTCAGCACAGCGCCAACGGCAGAGGCACGGGACGAAATTCTCACCAAGGTCAACACCTTTATCAATTGTCCCTTTACCGTTGTGGACCAAACGGCCGGGCTGCGCCCCACCACCAGAGACCACAGGCCGCTATTGGGCAGTGTGACCGGTTTCCCGAATATGGTGTTTCTTAATGGTCTTGGCTCGCGCGGGTTTTTGATGGCCCCTTTTCTTTCAGAAATAATTTACCAATATATTGCAACCAATGCCCCAATTCCGGCTGAGATGGATATTGGGCGAACGGTCAAATGGAGCTAAGCCTTGCCCGACACACCTTTTGATTTGTCGTAGTTGATAAAAAGATTGATCCAGATATTGCGGGAAATCCTGACAATAACGGGATATAGTATGGCCAGGATCACGACGATGGCCGCAAAGGAATAGGTAGGGCTTAGTCCCAAAAAAAAGTAGGTTATGATAAAAGCCGCCACGGCAATGGCCACGCCCACGGCATAGCTCACGTACATGGCGCCAAAAAAGAAAGATGGCTCAATCTTGAATTTTTTTCCGCAATGGCTGCAGTGGTCGTGCATTTCCATAATCCTGTTGATGCGGTAAGGATTTTTTTCCACATACAGTTTTCCCTCGTGGCATACGGGGCAGGTGCCGGTAAAAATACTGTATAGCTTGGTGCCTTTTAAGAATTGCATATTGCGAATTTTTTTGGAACCGCAAAAATAAGCATCTTTGCACAAATTTTGGACGCCATGCCAGCCGTATATCCGGATTTGGTCGCTGCGCCACATATCCCACAAAAAATGGTCAATATCCACAATCTCTCGGTTTCCTTTCAGGGCGATTATTTGTTTGAAAAAATAACCTTTCAGCTCAAGCCAGGCGATAGGGTGGGCCTAGTGGGCAAAAACGGGGCCGGCAAGTCTACCTTGCTGCGGATAATTGCGGGAGAGCAGGAATATGACAGTGGCCAGATAGCCACCGATAAGGCCATCTCTATTGGTTTCCTAAAACAGGATATCGACTTTGAAAAGGGGCGTACCGTACTCGAGGAGTCCTACGAAGCCTTTACGGAGATCAAAAGGTTGGAAAAGCAACTGGACTATATCAATACCCAGTTGGCCGAACGCACAGATTATGAGAGCGAGGGCTACCACCAGTTAATGGTTGATCTCAACGAGGTGCAGCATCAATATGAAATTCACGGAGGGTACAACTACCAAGGCGAGACCGAAAGGATATTGCAGGGCCTGGGTTTTAAGCGCGAAGATTTCAACAAACCCACCGAAACTTTTTCCGGGGGTTGGCGTATGCGTATTGAGCTGGCCAAATTGCTGCTTCAGAACAATGATATTTTACTGCTTGATGAACCTACCAACCACCTCGATATCGAGTCTATCCTTTGGCTGGAAGAGTTTTTGAAAAGCTATGCGGGAGCGGTGGTTATTGTATCGCACGATAGAATGTTTCTAGACAATGTGACCAACCGGACCATTGAGATTTCATTGGGAAGGATTTACGACTTTAACAAGCCGTATTCCGAATATCTTACCCTTCGCAATGAACTGCGCGAGCAACAAATGGCGGCGCAAAAGAACCAGCAGAAGCAAATAGAGCAGACCGAGAAACTGATAAATAAATTCCGTGCCAAGGCCAGCAAGGCTTCCATGGCCCAATCGCTCATCAAGAAACTGGACAAGATTGATAGGATAGAGGTTGATGAAGACGATAATAGCGTGATGACGCTGCGCTTCCCCGTTTCCGTAACGCCGGGGAAAGTGGTTGTTGAGGCTCATGGCATTTCAAAAAGCTATGGCAGCAATACGGTCTTGACCGATGTAGACCTGATGGTAGAACGCGATAGCAAGATAGCCTTTGTGGGCCAAAATGGCCAGGGCAAATCTACCTTGGCCAAGATCATAGTTGGCGAGATTCCCCACAAGGGAAAACTCACCTTGGGCCACAATGTGCAAATAGGATACTTTGCCCAAAATCAGGCCGATTATCTCGACGGAAGCAAAACCGTACTCGATACCATGATTGATGCCGCCAATGAAAAGAACCGGAGTAGGGTACGCGATATTTTGGGCTCCTTTCTCTTTAGGGGCGACGAGGTTGAGAAATACGTGCGCGTGCTGAGCGGTGGCGAACGCAACCGGCTAGCCCTGGCCAAACTGCTTTTGCAGCCTTTTAACGTGCTGGTCATGGATGAGCCCACCAACCATTTGGACATTAAATCAAAAAACGTGCTCAAGGACGCCCTGAAAAGTTTTGAGGGCACGCTGATTTTGGTCTCCCACGACCGCGATTTTCTGCAGGGCCTTTCCAACAAGGTATATGAATTTAAAGACCAGCACATCAAAGAATATCTGGGCGATATCGATTATTTCCTCGAGCAGCGCAATCTGCAAAATCTTCGCGAGGCCGAGAAACGTACTGCCGTTACACAAGTGAAGGAGAAAAAGACGGCGGGTGATGACTATGAAATCCAGAAAAAACTGAAATCGGTAAAAAACAAATTGAGCAATGTAGAAGCCACTATCGCGGCCCTTGAAAAGGAAATTGCCCAAATAGATACCGAACTTCTTATCAATTACGAAGAAACCATCGCCAAACCTAACTTTTTTGACAAGTACCAGGAGAAGAAAAAAAAGCTAAAAAAATTGATGGAAGAGTGGGAGATGCTCCAAGAAACCATCGAGTCGCTTTCTTAGGCTTTCTTTTTCGGCAAAAATGTATTAACTTGCTGTTTAATAGGTTCTTATATCAGTTTTCACGGATTTTTAAATCTTTATTTTGACTGACGCTTCTTTTATGGTGTGATGTGGGGACTTTTTGAAAAGGAAGACTATTATTTCAGAAAAATATATTTTTTAAAGCCTTGGGCCATGTACGAACATTTCTTTTCCTGTCCATTTTGTTGGGAACAGATCTCGATGCTTTTGGATGCTTCGGTACCCCATCAAAAGTATATTGAAGATTGTGAGGTATGCTGTAACCCTCTTGAAATAGACGTAAGCTTTCACGATGGCGAACTTATCGGCTTTTCAGCGAATAGTATTGGGCAATAGATTTTTATTTTGTTAATTTCACGTCCTAAATACGTCAATACTCCTCTATGCTCTCCACATTTACGCTCGCCGATAATATTATTGGATTTATCGTTGAAGGTCCTTATGACGAACTGGCCGTCGAGAATATTCAACACCACGTTGCCGAGCGATTAAAAAATTATGAGCGGGTCAACCTTTATATAGAAGATACCGCAAACGCCGATATTTCCTATAGAGCTGTTTTGAAAGGGATGCCGTTCAAGATCAAATCGGCCAACCGTTTTGATCGGGTTGCCGTGGTCACCGACCGCAAATGGCTACAAATTATCACCCATATGGAAAAGCTTTTCTTTAACGCCGAGATTGGCGTCTTCTCCAGTAACCAAAGGTTGGAGGCCATACAATGGATTAGCCATTGAGATAGCGCCAAGGGGGTGCTTAGAGCATAACATTTTCCAGGGCTTTTTCCAGGCTTATCCATAAAAAATTAAAGATGGATTTTGTTTTGTTACGCGTGGCGTGGCCCGTACCTTCCTTAAATTCACTACTTTTCTTTTCACTATTCTTGGCAATGAAAATATTGGCGATCGAGGAGAGAAAACTATTCTTTTCCTTGCCATCTTTTTGAAGGATGGTCACCTTAAAATCGGAATACTTTATTTTTAGGTCGGTGGTGGAGGTTTCATTATTTCCATCAATGGTAAAATAAGCCCTATCGGTATGGCCCTCCAGCCTCACCTTTAGGTTTGGTTCGGTAAATTGGTTCATCCGTCTGGCTTCAAGGTGGCCCACATCGGCCTTAAAGAGGAAATGGTCTGATCTGTCGTTTACGTCAAAGCTCCAATGTACCTCAAAAGGAGTGCTGCCAATAAATTCGGCATTTATTTTTAGCTCGGTCTTTTCGGGTGCCTCATAAGTATTGCCCACTCGGGCTATGGCCGCGTTCAGGTCTTTGAATTTAATGGTTCCGCCCATATTTTCCTCTTGGGTCCTTTCTTCATAGGTAATGTTGGCCTGGGCAATTTTTAGCGAATCTACCGTGAGTTGAAAAGGCAGGTCCCTGAGCATTTTGCTGTACAGGGGCTTGATAGTCTGGTCGTCTGCCACCAGCTTATCACGGTATATCACAAATTGTGGTTTCTCCAGCCTGACCATAGCGCTTTGGGCGTAAAATGAATCGGCCTTAAAGCCGAAATCCATATCCGCAATGGAAAGTGTGCTAATCTCCAGATCGTAGTGGTCGCGTTCCGTTTTTATTATTTTGGAAAGAGCTTTTTTGGAATATTTTGTTTTCAAGCTTAAGTCATGAAATACGGCCTTTCCTTTTTTTATCGTCGCCTGGCCGGCGGTGAAGTTGTCAAATGGGTTCACTTTCACAAAAATGGTATCACTTTGGGCCGAGTAATCTTTGTACCGAAAAGGTATCTTTTGCCGAAGGGTTTCACTGTTGATTAGTAAATCTTCAACTTCAACAGAAAGTCCTGAGATATATAATCTGGTAGAATCCTTTTCATTTTCATATATGGCGAGATTTACATTTTCAATCTGGGTGCGATCAATGAGAATAGGATAATCCATAGGACCGGTGCTATTTTGTGTGGAATCCTGTGGAGTTTTGGCACGCTCTGGGTAATAAGTTATTTCGGCATCCTTGATGTGGAGGGCATCAAGGTGTATTTCCCCGCCAAAAAGATAATTCCAATAACGGAGACCAGCAAGTTCTATCAGGTCGGTTTTTATGACTGTATGCTCCTGCGCATTTAATTTGTTTTTTATCTGCAGGGCGGCATCAGCAATAGCGAGCGAACCGCCCAGAGATGATACATCAATGTCTTTATGGGTGGCGGTTATGTGGTCTGGTAGCCCGTCCTGTAGAAATTTTTCAACCTTATTTTTTATGATGAAATCAACTGTCAATAAGCCGATCATAAAAACCAAGACAAGACCCAAAAGCCACCAAAGAATTTTTTTATAGGATTTCTTCATAGCTTAAAGATAAAGAAAGATACGCTTGTGAACATTCGGGAAAGGATACTTTGCAAATTTTAATGCCGATAGCCTTGCTATGTTAGAAAAGCTTTGTATCTTTGCCGTCCATATCGCGGGATAGAGCAGTAGGTAGCTCGTCGGGCTCATAACCCGAAGGTCACAGGTTCGAGTCCTGTTCCCGCTACGAAATGAAGAGCCAACACTATTATGTGTTGGCTTTTTTGTTTTATTAAGGCCCGAGGGCCGGGAACCTGCCTGCCGCAGGCATGATTTACCCTGAGCGCGTTGAGGGGATTTCCGTTCCCGCTACGAAGAAAAACTCCCCAGCACATCACTCCGGGCTTTTTTATTTTTCGTCCTTCCTAAGAAGAAGGGTGTTTTTGAATAAAACCGATTGAGCTTCCTCTTTCACTCGCGTATTTTTTTAGGGTGGTAATAATATCCTTGATGAATTACATTCTTTCTTGCACTGGCACAAGATGTGCCAGGGCCGGCTATAAAATGTGAGGCCATAAAATAGTCCCGGTAGCCTTACATTAGTTAAGCCCGTAAAATATGCGTATATTCAGCAGTAAGGTTTATTGAGATAGTCAAGATAAAATAAGCTATCCAAAGTTGGTTCGCCTGCCATTGCCAAGCCGGTAGTTAAAAGGGGCGCCCCCTTTGGCCTGTATTTGTTTGGCTACTAATTTTTTGCCGGTGGCAATCGATCTCACATTGGGTTTGGTTATCTTATCCATATCTTTTGGGTATTTTAAAATTTATCTTTTCATAAGGAAGAATATCTTCCCTGTTCGGCTGTATTAATTTTGGAATATTATCTCCCCATCTTTTTTCAAGGTGTAGTGATCTCCTTTGCCGCTTAGCTCGTAATTGTCGTTATTGTACCAGATCCCGGAGGCTGCCCTTTTTTCCGTTAAATCGATTTGTTCCCCGCCGTTTAAATAGGCTTTTACAGTTCCTTGTGTGTTGTTGAAGGTCATGGTCAGAACATCGCCTTTGTCATTTTTGGCCTCTACGTTTACCTTGTCGTCTTGATGTTCAAAAATTACATTGCCATCCTTGGTGAGTTGGATGTCGTTTCCTTTTCCCCTCAATTCGTATTGATCGTTTTTATACCAAATGCCGGAAGCCGCTCTTTGCTGGTCCAAAACAGTGGTCTCTCCGTCCAAATTTACGGTGGCGGTTCCCTCCGTATTGTTGAAGGTCATTTCCAAGGTTTTCCCATCTTTACTGGTTGAGGTGGTGGTAACAATGTCATCGGCGGAATTGTCAACGCCTTCGGTAGTTACGGTTTCAGTGTTTTCATCTTTTGGCTTATCCTTACAGGCGTTGAGGGATAAAGCAGAAAGTAGTGCGATTGAAAGAATTTTGATTGTCGTTTTCATAGTTTGATTTACTGATTTAAAAGAATTTAATCAACTGTTCTTAGCAAATTACTATTTACGTTTCAAAACATCCTTCGGGTTATTATTTATTTAACGCTATGGTTTGGCACTTCCCAAATGGCACCATTTTTAGTAGAGAATTTCTCCAATTTTCCCGCGTCAGCAAGTTCATTTAATTGGTTCTCACTTTCCTTTCGCGGAGTGCCTGATAGTTCGGAATATTCCTTTGCGGTGAGGGTAGGGTATATTGAAAAGAGATTCTCCCAATTTTTGCTGTATTCACTTTTGGTCACGTCTGGATTCGATTTCAGAATGGCCATTTCGAAAAACGCATAGGGCCGGGTGCCATAAACGGTTTCCCGATTGCCGTTGGCATCTACTACGAAAATGGTGGGAAAACCTCGTACTCCATATTCCCTGGCCAGTTTTAAATCCTCTTTAAAAAGCGTTTTGGCCTTTCCCTCAAAGTCTTTCTTTAATTGTGCGACGTCAAGTCCCACAGCCTCGGCTGCAGTTGCTAAATGTTCCCATTTGGCGATGTTTTTCTTTTGCAGGAAAACCATCTCACGCATTTCGCGCATAAAGAGATTGGCTTTTTCTTTATCCTGCATCTGTGCGGCCTTGTAGGCGATGGAAGGTGGATAGGAAGAGTCGAGAGGATCCTCCAGCCACAGATCGCCATCTATGGGCATATCGTAATGCACGCTCACTTCGTCCCAATGGGAAGCCACATCAGATGGCTTGCCAATGCCACCGCTGTTGTAACTCCAGTCGGGCAAAAGGCCGCCCATTTTGTATTCAATGTCTACTTGGTCTCCGTACTCCAATTTCAGTTTTCTCAATTGGGGCTCTATTCCCCAACAGGAAGAACAAATGGGATCTGTAAAGTACACCAGCTTTGCCTTTTTTTCAGTAGCATTGGCAGCTTTTGTATTTGTCTCTTTTGTTTCCTCTCCAGTGGTTTCGCACATTCCGGTTTCTATGTCGCAGAGAAGGGGATTGTTTTTTAAAGTTTCCTTTTTCATATTTTTTTGTTTAATTATTCATTTACTCGAATGGCTTTTTACTCGCTCATTGGAATTCGGGATATTACTTCCAAAATACGAAGAATTTGGTGTATTTTTGATATGCATTTCCTTTTGGAAAGTACTTTCCTTTAGGAAACCAGCCCTATAAAATGCAATAGTATTTTTTTAAAATTATATCAATGAAAAAGAAAGCAGTCATAAACAATTCCTCCGTTTGTCAGGTCAGGGTGCGGGCCATCAGTGATACGATGAGCATTCTTTCCGGGAAATGGAAGTTCCATATTTTAGGCACCTTGATAGAAGGTAACAAGCTGGGGTTTATGGATTTGATGCGGGAAATAGAAGGCATTGGCACGAAGATGCTTTCCAAGGAACTTCAAGACCTGGAAATGAACCACTTGATAAGTCGAACCGTATTAGACACCAAGCCCATAACGGTGGAATATGCTGTTACTGAATATGGTGCCACGCTTGCGCCGGTGATCAATGAATTGGCAAAATGGGGAATTGAATATAGAAAGTCGGTTTATGGTGCAGATGAATAACGAAGATTGAAAACGTATGACATAAGGACGAAGGAAAAAGGACAAGGGACAAAGGGACGTAAAACTTTAATTTACTGCCGTCTTATGTCCTACGTCCTACAGTCTTACGTCCTAAAGCTTTGCGTACAACAGTCATACAGAGCTAGACTTCTTCCGAAGCGGCAAACTCTTCCATTTTTGTGATCAGATCATTTTCAACTGTATATATCTGTACCCATTTCTGCTTAAGTTCCCTTCCCGAGCGTTTTACTTTTTGATGTTCGTTTCCCAATACCACGACGGTATTTCCTTCAACTATAAATTGCTCGGTTTCGAAATTGATGATTTCGGTTCTTTCAAAAATATTGGTAAAAAATTCTTTCACTCCTTCTTTCTTCCCGAAGGTTCCTTTGGGAATAATGTGAGTGCCATGATAAATCCAGTGGGTATCGTCAGAAACAGTTTCTGCCAATTTTTCTACATCGCCATCACGAAATGCCGAGAACATTTTCTCGACTACTGATCTTGCAGAATTTTTCATTTTTACCGCTTTTTAAGAAATTATTGTTTGGCAAATTGCAAGTGGGCTACAATTTCCACGTCTTTTCCAACTCCTGCCGCAGCCGGATCAAAATTGATGTTGTAATCAAATCTGTTGATGGTGGTTTCGGCCCTCATTCCCAATTTTTCACCATTATCACTTTTCGCTATTCCGCCATAATGAACGTCAAAAATTACGTCTTTAGTTACGTTCTTTATTGTAAGCTTCCCGTATAAAATATATTCGTTGGGTTTTCCGGTAGCTAATATCCCGGTGCTTTTAAAGGTCATGTAGGGATATTTTTCCACTTCAAAAAAATCGGGGCTTCTCAAGTGGTTGTCCCTGTCCGCAACATTTGTATTGATGCTTTCTACTTTTACGGTAAAATCAAAATTGGCGTCGGTGAGGTTCTCTCCTTTGGTGGTCAATGTGCCGGTGTAGTCAAGAAACTTCCCGTTCACAATGCTGATTCCCGAATGTGATATGTTGAAATTCAAGGAGGAGTGGTAAGGATCTACCTTCCATTGGGTCTGTGCATACGCGCCCACGGTAAGTAAGACCACTGCAAGTAGTGAGATAATTTTTTTCATTATTTTAAAGAATTAGTTAATTGTTTTGATGTTCAATATATTAGATTTTTCCAACAATCTTTTTTGTGAGAAGTTAATGTTTCACGTTTGTATGAACCCATTTCTCAAACGCTTCCAGATAGGTTTTCAGGAATTTTCTGGTAGAATCGTTGGTGAGTTTTCCATTTTCGTCAAAAAGTTCTGCCGCGCCCCCAATGTAAGCTTCCGGCTGTGGCATGGTGGGCACGTTTACAAAAACCAAGGATTGACGCAGATGGTGGTTGGCGCCGAACCCACTAATTGCGCCGATGGAAACGCTAACCACAGCAGCCGGCTTTGCGTCCCACGAATTTTCGCCATAAGGACGCGAGCCCACATCGAGGGCGTTTTTTAAAACCCCGGGCACCGAGCGGTTGTACTCCGGAGTTAAAAATAAGAGTCCGTCTGCTTCCCGAATCTTTTTGCGGAGTGCTACCCATTCCTCTGGTGGATTTTCTTCCAGATCTTGGTTAAACCACGGTAGGCCCGAAATGTCCAAAAGTTCCATGGACAAAGACTCTGGCGCCATTGCCATCATGGCTTTGGCGGTTTTTAGGTTGAATGATTCCTTCCGAAGGCTTCCTACTATAACTGCGATTTTATATTTTTCCATAGCATATATATTTGCTTAATGATATGTCATTTAAATCCATTTTCCTAAGCTGTTAAGGATATTTTATGATCTTATCAAAAATCGCAGACATATTTCTTGATTCATTCTTACCGGTTTATACTTTTCCCAATTCCAAAGAACGGTCTCTTTGTTCTCTTTCAGAATTTAGCTTTCTGGGAGTTTCTTTTGCCAAAAAACAGAAGAATGGCATAATTTCTGCCTGTTTGGCGTGGAAACCCAACAATCGTTTTTCATTTTTGGGTGAATAAAACTTTCACTTATATTACTTTTACAAAAAATTTTAAAAAATGGCAGATCTATCACAAAAGCAATGGTGCCAGCAGTGCGAAAATGACGAAGAAGCAGTCATTCTTGACGTACGCACTGATGCTGAATTTGAGGAAGGTTACATCCCCGGCGCCAAGCAATTGGATATCCAAAACGGGGCCGAATTTCTTAAAAGGGCCAAACAACTTGACCCGAACAAACATTATTATATATATTGTAGGTCGGGCGGCCGAAGCGGGCAAGCCTGCATGCTGCTCAATTCCATAGGTATAAAAAACGCCTATAACCTAATGGGCGGCATTATGGAATACGATGGCGAAATCGTTCAACCTTAAAAAATAAGTTATGAAGAATATGGCAACCCTCTTTGCGCTCACCCTATTTTTGTTCCTCACTGCCTGTAAGGACCAAAGTGTAGCCCAAGAAATTAATTTGCTCACCAATGTAGAATTCCACGACGCTGTGGCTGGAAAGGAAGTGCAACTGGTAGATGTGCGCACCCCCGAGGAATTTGCCGAAGGGCATCTGTCCGGAGCCAAAAACATCAATGTTCTGGAGCCTGAATTTATCACTGAAGTGGAAAAGCTTGATCTAGACAAACCCATTTACGTATATTGCCGAAGCGGAAAACGAAGTGCCAAGGCTGCCCTTATTCTTCGGGATGTTGGCTTTAAGAAAATCTACGATATGGAAGGTGGCTACATCCATTGGGTAGAGCAGGATTGGGCGAAAAAAGATTGATTACCCCTTAAAATTTTTAACTTGTTGCCCAGTTTTGGGTTAAACTTGCCCCAAAGTTTTCCCTATTTTTTCCAGAATCGAAAACCCTTTGTACCTTTTTATGTGCAAAATAGGATGTATGGAAAATGAGGATATTTTGATCATGGAGGCCCTTCGCGAACTGATAGCGGCAAGTTGCGAATTTCAGATAGTTCCTTCCAAGGATTTCCAAAAATTCCACAAGGAGTTTCTGAAGTTTGCCTTTATAGCCCGAGAGGTGGAAATTGATTACCAACAAAACCAAATTACGGTGCGGGGCACCAAGCCCCACAACTTTGGAGAAAGACAGTTGTTGGATTGGAACCAATCCGTCACTGATCAATTTTCCTATACCGATCTTGAGGAAACTTTGTTTGGCTGCATCAAAAACGATCATTTGCACCTACTCTTTTATAGAAAATTGCTCGCCGAGTACGGCGAATGGCCCAGTAACGGCAATGATATGCTCAGTGCGTGATGTTTTTTTTATTGGTAGGTTTCATCGGCAGATGGCCCGTAACTGCCCGGCACTGCAATATTGAGCAATCTAAAGTAAACACCCAGTTGCGCCCTATGGTGGGTAATCTGGTTTAGCCCGTGGCGAATGGCACCGTACTTGGTCCATTCCATAATGATCTGCCCGTTCATGCGGATACTCCAGTTCGGCTCAAGATCGGTGGTTGAAGCTGATTTCAGGGCGTTTCGGGATTTTTCATAATTCTTCTCCAACTGTTTTTGAAGGTCCTCAGGCTTATTCATCTTTTCAGGGGTATAGCCATCCGCAAAATCGAGATAGTCTGTTTTCAGGATGAAATCGGGCCAACCGAAAATATCCACAATATGCGTGGCAAGATCTATCATCTTCATGCTTTTTTCATGAGGGGAATAATCATTTTTTCCCGTGGGAAATTGGGCCAAAAACTTCTGGGTTGTCCCATATTCGGCCGTCAACTCTTCCTGTAACTGTTGCAAAATATCCATACGCTTAAGGTTGGGTTAATTATTTTTTTTATGTTGGAACCCCGTGGCCTAAAAGCCATCCGTGCAACGTATTTAAAAATGTGGCCGATGGCTTTACAGGGAATACTAATTTAGCACTTTTAAACTATTTTTTGGATGGGAAATTACCTTAAATTTGCAGCCTAAATTTTATTGAATTGACAAGACAGATCACAGATACTATACTTATGGTGCGCCCCGTGGCTTTTAGAATGAACGAGCAAACGGCGGTAAATAACTATTTTCAGGAAGACCTTGCATTAAAGAATGCCGAGATAAATGCCAAGGCCCAAGAAGAGTTTGATGCCTTTGTGGCAAAACTGCGGGCGGCGGGGGTGAATATCATTGTTGAGAACGACGACCTGCGCATGGATACGCCAGACTCCATCTTTCCCAATAATTGGATCACTACGCATCAGGATGGCGATTTGGCGCTCTATCCTATTTTTGCTGAAAACCGCCGTCGCGAAAGGCGCGAAGAGGTTTTGATCCGTTTGGAAGAGGAGGGTTTTTTGATCAAGGATGTCTATGACTATACCCCGGCCGAAGATGAAGGCTATTTTTTGGAAGGTACCGGCAGTCTGCTCTTGGACCGCGTAAACCGCAAGGCCTACTGCGCGCTTTCCCCCCGGGCCGATGAGGAATTGCTCATTGAGTTCTGTGAGGATTTTGAATATACGCCTGTCATTTTTACCGCCTATCAAACCGTGGACGGCAAGCGTCTGCCCATTTACCACACCAATGTAATGATGTGCCTTGCCGAGAACTTCTGTGTTATTTGTTTAGACTCTATTGATGATAAAAAAGAAAAGAAAAATGTAATCCACCATTTACGGATGGATGGCAAGGAAATCATTGATATTTCTGAAGGCCAGATGCACCATTTTGCCGGAAATATGCTACAAGTACAGGGCAAAGGCCACAAATATTTGGTCATGAGCGGTGCCGCGCACAAAAGCCTTACCCAGCAACAGATTGAGGCTATTGAGAAACACTGCAAAATTTTGAGCAGTGACCTCACCACCATTGAGACCTGCGGTGGTGGCAGCGCGCGCTGTATGATGGCCGAGATTTTTCTGCCGAAAGCCTAAGGGCGCTGGGAAAGCGCATTCCCCTGGGCAATTTTCTTTATCATTCCTCCAAAAATAAAATAATGGAAGGGGAGCATCAAATACCAGTAAAGCCTACCCCAAAGCCCTTTGGGCCGGAAGGTGGCGGTCTGTTTTAATTCGTTTTTGTCATTGATGCAAAACTCCAGCCAGGCCTCGCCAGGTAGTTTCATTTCGGCAAATAGCAAGAGCCTTTTACTTTCCCTATCGGCGTAGAGTACTCTCCAAAAGTCCAGCGCATCGCCCGTGTAGATTTGTTCGGGATGGGTCCTGCCGCGGCGCAGGCCCACCCCGCCAACCATTTTGTCCATCAGGCCCCGGATCTGCCAAAGAGAATTGGCATAGTACCATCCGTGACGGCCACCAATGGACCAAATATTGTTAAGGGCTTTTTCCGGATCGTTCACCTGCAAGGTTTTTTCATCCTTCAAACAGCCGTATTTCGGCACTTGAATGTATTCCTTAAAATTTGAGATACGTCCGGCGGCCAACGAATCCTTCCAACTGGAAATGACCAGGTTCTGTTCTATTTTATTGAAGGCCTTTTTTATGGCTTCCCCATAACTCAATGGCTGTATTCCCAATATTTGCTGCAGTTCATTATCGCGTGCCACTACTTCCATTTTCATGCTGTCAACCAGGTTTACGGCCAGTTTATAGGAGGTGGAGGTTACAAAATACAGCCAGTAGGAAGAAAGCCGAGGCGACATGACCGGAACCGATATGATCCAAAGCTTCAAACCACGGATCTTGGCATACTGCCTCAACATATCCTTATAGGTCAATACGTCTGGCCCGCCAATGTCAAAGGACCTGTCAAAACATTCCTGCCTATCCAAAACCCCGGAAAGAAATGCAATAACGTCACGTATGGCGATGGGTTGTATTTTTGTTTTGAGCCACTTGGGCGCGATCATTACGGGCAATTTTTCGCAGAGATCACGAATGATTTCAAACGAAGAGCTGCCGCTTCCCACCACGATGCCCGCACGTAATACGGTTAAATGATAATTGCCTTTATAAAGAATTTCCTCTACTTTCTTACGGGAAGACAAATGCTTGGAAAGTTCATGCTGATTTACCATCCCGCTCAAATAAATGACCTGTTTTACCGAAGTGGCAGCCATATAGCGGTTGAAGTTTTCGGCAGAGCGCGCCTCGATTTCATCAAAATCGGTGGTGGAACTGCTCATGGAATGGATCAAATAATAGGCGGCGTCAATATCGGTAGGGAAGCCGTCCAGCACAACCTCCTTGGCGAAGTCGCGCTCTACTATTTTTACCTTTTGGACGGTTGCCGGGTCTAGGGGCAACCTGTTTTTGTCGCGAACGCAGCAGATCACTTCGTGGCCCTGGTTGAGCAACTCCGGCAACAACCGCATCCCGATATAGCCATTGGCACCCGTTAGTAATATTCTCAAGATTCTTTTTTGTTTAAAGATAAACCATAAATATTAAACACTGGTTAAAATGGCGTTAACATAATTTCGTTTGCAATCCACAAAGCCCTATCTTTAGACTTTAGACCAAACAAATTTCGTCGAACCATGAAAGTATTGAAAATCGTTTTGTTGATCGTGGGCGTGGTGCTCATTATATTTGGATTGTACAACGCCTTTGTGCCTCAACAAGTCGTAGATATTGGCCCGCTGGAAGTAAATGCCAAGGAAGGCCTGACCAACCAGACGCTGGGGATGATCGGGATTGGCGTACTTGCCCTTGTTGCCGGGGCGTTGATAAAAAACAGGCGCTGAGATTTATGGTAATTGCGGTGCCTCGGGCAATGCCCGGGCCTTGGCCTCCATTACTTTCTTCATAAACCGGTGTACGGCCGTATCCTTTTTTCTGGCCTCAATTTTAAAAAAGTAATCGTTTTTGTGTATGGTATATTCATCGCTTTTTCCTTTGAAGAGCACTAATTTATAATATGGAATAACCAGCGCATATACCTCCAGTCGGCTTCTGAAACCAATAATAATCCCATCGGGCCGCATCTCGATATTGCAGACATTGCGGTTGTTGTCAAGCTCCATCAGGTTGCTTATTTGGATACTCGTGCTTTTTAACACCAGCCTGGGCGAGCCTATGCCGCGCATCTTCCAGCGTTCCCACAAGGTAAAAGGTTTGCCTACCTTGGCATCTATTTTTTTGACGGTTTCCTTGTTGTGGTAAGATACGTTCAGTAGCATCTTTTTCTTTTAAAGATACACTTTTCAGAAATACCCAAAAGTTAAAAACCCGTATCTTTGTCGGCCGAAATCGCTTTCGCGAAAAAACTTTTTCAATATGACCACCCTTTCTGAAACTTTGGAAACACAAATAAAAAATGCCGTTCAGAAAATTTACGGCGCCCAATTGCAGCAGGTTGAGCTACAGCCCACCCGCAAGGATTTTGAGGGCGATATCACCGCGGTGGTGTTCCCGATGTTGCGCGTGGTAAAGGGCAATCCCGTTCAGATAGGGGAGGCCATTGGCAAGTATTTGGTCGAAAATGTTTCGGAAGTTGAAAAATTCAACGTGGTGCAAGGGTTTTTGAACATTGTACTATCAGATACGTATTATCTGGATTTTTTCAATTCGGTGGCCCATTTTTCTTCTTTCGGAAAGGTTCCGCAGGGAAAGGAGGCGGTGATGGTAGAATATTCTTCGCCCAACACCAACAAGCCGTTGCATTTGGGCCATGTTCGTAATGTGTTGCTCGGCTATTCGGTGGCCGAAATTCAAAAGGCCGCTGGAAAAAAGGTATATAAAACCCAGATCATCAACGACCGCGGCATCCATATCTGCAAAAGCATGCTGGCCTGGGAAAAATTCGGAGATGGGGAAACGCCCCAAACCGCCCATTTAAAAGGAGATAAGCTCGTTGGGAATTATTACGTAAAATTTGATAAGGAATACAAAAAACAGATTGAAGCATTAACGGCCGCCGGAAAAACCGAGGAAGAAGCAAAGACACAGGCACCTTTAATTCAGGAAGCAAAGGAAATGCTCCGCCAATGGGAAGCTGGCGATGAAGCTACCGTGGCCCTTTGGAAGAAAATGAACCAGTGGGTCTATGATGGTTTTGAGGAAACATATAATAACATTGGCGTAGATTTCGACTTTAATTATTACGAAAGCGATACCTACCTATTGGGCAAGGACATCATCAAGGAAGGCCTTGAAAAAGAAGTGTTTTTCAGGAAGGATGACGGCTCGGTTTGGTGCGACCTCACCGACGAGGGCCTCGATGAAAAACTCGTGCTGCGGAGCGACGGCACCGCGGTTTATATCACACAGGACCTGGGCACGGCAGTACAGCGCGTCAAGGACCACCCCGATGTGGGCGGAATGATCTACACCGTGGGCAACGAGCAGGACTACCACTTTAAAGTGCTGTTTTTGATATTGAAAAAACTGGGCTACAGTTGGGCCGAAAACCTTTACCATTTAAGTTATGGAATGGTAGATCTTCCCAGCGGTAAAATGAAAAGTCGGGAAGGAACGGTGGTAGATGCCGATGATCTGATTGCCCAAATGACGCATACCGCCCGTGAAATTTCGGAAGAACTTGGCAAGATTGACGATTTTTCAGAAGAAGAAAAGGAGCAACTGTACCGAACCATAGGCCTGGGCGCCCTAAAATATTATATCTTAAAAGTAGATCCGAAAAAGCGCATCCTCTTTAACCCCGAGGAAAGTGTGGATTTTCAGGGCAACACGGGGCCGTTCATTCAATATACCTATGCGCGGATACAGTCAATTCTCCGAAAAGCTATTTCGGACGGGGTCATTTCGGCTCCGCTCAATGACCGCGTTTCCGCTCCGCTCAATGACGGTGCTTCGGCTTCGCTCAGGGAGAGGTCTCCGAGCGGAGCAGAGGAAACTTTGCATCCAAAAGAAAAGGAACTCATAAAAATTATCCAGCAATACCCCGAGACCATCCAATTGGCTGCTGAAAATTACAGCCCTGCCCTGATAGCCAACTATACCTATGATCTGGTGAAGGAATTCAACAGTTTTTACCAGAACGTGCCCATTCTTGCCACCGAGGTTGAAGCCGAAAAAGTCTTCCGTGTGCAACTTTCAAAGGCAGTGGGTGAAGTAATTAAAAGTGCTTTCGCGCTGTTGGGGATTGAGGTGCCGGAGCGTATGTAAGCTTAAAACAACAGCTGAAAAGAGAAATTGGGCGTTATACCCAATGAAACTTCCTTAATTTGGTTTACGGTCACTTCATCGTTCCCATCTTTTACCAGCGCATACCGTATGTTTATGGTATTCTGCGTATTTAAAAGGTTGAGCAGCGCAAGGTTTATTTTGGCATCGATGGAAGGGGAGAGCTTCCAAAGATATTCGGCCGAAAAATCGGCCCTGAAATAATCGGGCAATCTTTCGCTGTTGGGAGCCCCAAAATTGAGGATGGTTACGCCGTCTTTTACGGTAGTTTCAGCGTTTTGTAAGGGAATGGTGTAGGGTTTTCCGCTGTGCCAATTCAAGCCCAATGCAACTTTTAAGGAATTCCACGAGTAACTTCCGGCAAGGGTAGCCACCTGCTGAATATCTAGATTGTTGGGAAAGTTAGATGGATTGAGCCTTTCAAATGCATAATCATTTTTGCTGTAAATATAGCTGAACCAAGTGCTGAGCGAATTACTTTTTTTATTGATAACAAATTCGGCACCCTTTACCGTATAACTCCCAAGCGCCCGAGAAAACCGGAATTGGTTTTGCAGCCCTTGGTTTGCACTGTTTATGTCTTCCACAATCTTATAAAATCCTTCGCCATTGATAAACAATCCCGCGGCTGCGTAAACAAGACCTCCCGAGATTTGTTGGCTTTTAATGAGGGGTGTGTCCCCAGCATCGGCCAAAATCCATCTTCGCTTTTCAATCCCCAGAAAATCACTTTCAAAATCGATGCGCTGGGTGGTGCTTTGGCTTTTCAGTTCGCCCGAGACCGTCGCCGCCAGTCCTCCTGCCAATTTTTGGTGCAGGCTCAGCCGGGGTTCTATCAAAACCTTCTTGAATTTTGTAAAATAATTAGCGCGAATTCCTCCTGCGACAAAGGTCTTGTGGTTGGGTGAAAAAAACTCCATTCCTGCAAATAATACGTGGGTACGCAGCACATCCTTCTCATAATCGCGAAATCGCGGCAGGTTTACGTCCTGGGTATTTGCAATGCCGATTTCCGAAAAATGATACCCCGTTTGCAGGTTTAAGCTTTTAGATAATTTCAGGTTTGCGTCCAATTTAAGCCCAGTTTCCAAAACTTCGTTTTTTTGGACTTGTTTCTGCGCAGTAAAAACATCGCGATTTATGGCATCCAACAAGTAATGGGTGCCGTATGCCAAAGCGGTTGTTTCAAGATTTTCGCCCCACCGGCGTTGCCATGAGAGCCCCCCCAGGATACTCTGCTGATCGAGTTTGCTGGTTTTTGACTGGGAGGTGGTTTCTATCAATTCGGTAAAATCCAGGGAATTTTGGATGGTAAGGAAGTTGAGGCCCAGCTTATCTCTTTCCGAAAAATGCCATAACAAATTGGTACTGAAATCATAAAAGCTGAAATCCTTTTCGGTATCAATGGCGAAGTCGTTTGCGCTGTCTTCCATATTGGTTATTTCGCTGTCCTGAAAAATGCGCTTTGAATAGTTGTGATAAACCGGTGATTCCCAAAGGTGGTTGATGGATTTTCTGGCGGCAACCTGTATGCTCGCTTTTTTTGAGAGGGGAAGTTCCAGTAAACCATTTCCGTTAATTAGGTTAAAGCCAATTGCTCCTTCAGCAAAAGGCGAAACCGTGCTGCGCGACCGCATATCCAGCACCCCTGACACCCCATTGCCGTAGCGCACGTTGGTGCCGTTTTTATAAAGGATTACTTTGTGGGTGATGTCTGGATTAATGGCAGCGATGAGGCCAAAGAAATGCCCGCTCTGGTATATTTTTATGTCGTTCCAAAGCAATAGGTTTTCATCGTGCATGCCGCCGCGAATGTTGATGTTTGAGATAGTCTCGTCAACGCTTTCCACTCCGGGAAGGGCCTGTGCTATCTGTAAAACGTCATTTTCTACCTGCCCGGGCAACAATCCGAAATGGCGGGTAGAGAGCACCAGGCTGCCGTCCAAATTTTTATCGATGCCTTTGGTGAAAACATTTTGTACCACTACCGGCTCCAGGACCGAAACGGAAGGCATCATCAACAAATCGGTACATTGCGTTGATAGGGCCGAGAGTGGTTTATTTAAGGGCGAATAGCCTACGTAGGTAACCGTAAAGACGGTAGAGCTATCCTGTTGTGGAATAAAAAAATAACCATCGGCTCCCGAGATGGTTTTAAATGCCCCGGGTTTTAAAATTATGGTGGCTCCCTCCAATGGGAGCCCTGTTTGCGAATCTAATATACGGCCGCACAACTTCTCTGTATTCTTTATGGTCCTAATGGTTATATACCTATCGTTAATGCGGTTGTAGAAAAAAGGCGTTTTTTTGCGCAGGTAAAGTAAGATGTCTTCGAGCGCGCTTTCGGCTTTTGGTGGTGATTTTACCCTAACCTTCTCCAGCTATTCGCGAACATAAGAGAAGCGCACCTTATGGGAAACTTCAACAGCCTCCAAATAGGCCAAAAGAGGTGTTTCTTCAGCTTCCTGTGCCAGGGTTTTGGTTCCAACGGCACAGCAAACCAAAAGAAGAATCACGATTTTGTAGCTACTTGCTATTTTTGGCATCAATTATAGATACTGCTCCGTTTTCATTTATTTTATATTGCAATTGAAGGGGCTCACATATAGCTTGAAGGGCAACTTCCAGGTTGTTGTGCGCAAAGCTGCCGGTAAAACGTTTGTATCCATCTACATTTTGCAGCGAAACAGTTATGGCATATTGCCTTTCCAGTTCCTCCACAACCCGGTTTAGTGGCGCATTCTCAAAGCTGCTTTCATTGCTCAGCCAGCTGGGAGAGCCGGTTTCAATAATCTTTGCAGTTACTATTTTTCCGTTTTCGGTCTGTAGGCTCTCGCCGGCCGGAAGTTTTACAAGGGTATCGTTGAAAGCGACGCCCACCAGCCCTTCAAAACAGGACACGTCAAAAACGCTGTCCCGTGCAAATACATTGAATTGGGTGCCCAAAACCTGCACGGTGCCTTGGGCGGTAAGCACGGTAAATTTTTTTCCTTTGGAAACCCTGAAAAACGCTTCGCCTTTTAACGAAAGCTTTCGCTCTACGTCCCAGTTATTTTTGTTATAGGAAACCATGGAGCGGGCATTGAGTGTGACTTCGGAACCATCGGGCAAAACAATCGACTTGGTTTGTGCAACACCGGTTTCCACGGAAGTGTTTAAGGTGGAAAGATAAAAATATCCCACCAAAATCACGGCCAATACGGCCGCAACCTTCCAGACGATAGAAAAGATTTTCGGGCTGCGGGTGGGCCACTGGGCTTTCTTGTTTTCGGCGATGGCCCTTAGATTGGCCTCAAAATCCATCTCCGGAATGTCAAAACCAGAGCTGGCCTCTGCAATCTTGAGATAGGAGGCATATTCCGGGTCTGCCTTCAGTTGCTCTATTTCCTCTGGCGTGGCCTCGTTGTTCAGCCATTTGTGCAATATAGTGTCCTTGTTCATTTCGGTGTATTCAAGTTTATAACAGGCCATTTTCGCCTTACCCTACCCTGGGCAGTCAAACATCTCCAATTTCGCGGCGCAGGCTTGCCAGGGCCTGGCTCATCCGCTTTTCTACCGCCTTTACCGAAATATTGAGCATCTCGGCGATTTCCGCATACTTTTTTCCCTCAATCCGGTTCAGCAGAAAGGCCGTGCGTTGGGCCTCGGTTAGTTTTTCCAGTGCATTTTTAAGTTTCTCCTGAAATTGGGCCTCTTCCATTAAAAATTCGGGAGATTGGTAATTGGTCTTTTTGGGTTGTTTCCTGGCGTGCTTCAATACTACTTTATTATGTGCTACCTGGTTTAAAAAGGCATTGTTGCAGACGGTATATAGAAACGATTTCGCCTTTTCTACGGAAACTTTTGCGCAATTCTGCCACAACTTTACAAAGGCCTCCTGTACCAAATCGTCTGCCTGGGCACTATCGCCACATTTATAATATATAAACCGCCAGACCGGTTTTCCGTGGGTTTTGTACAGCTGGTTAAAGATGGATTCGTCACAAACGCTTTTCGGGTCTTCCATAGATGGATTGGTGTAAGTCAAATATATTTAAAAGTTTTCAACTTGGTGGGTAGGGTAGTTTTTAATTAATTTGTTATATGCTAAAAGATCCTAACCGCCATTCTGTGGAAAACGTCAAATTTCTCAAAATTTTCATCCTTCTTTTTCTGGGAATGATATTATTCTCTTGCCAAAAGGAAGAGGAGGAGTTTATTGATGAAACCGACCAGGAAGATACCATTACCGCCGGGTCGGCCTTGACCCAATTATTGTTGCGCACCTCGCAGCATCCCGGCAGTTATGACGATATTATTGATGGAAATAGCTGTGCGGCCGTAGTGCTGCCCGTAACTGTAGTGGCAAATGGCCAGCATCTAACCGTGGATACGCCCGCCGACATTGCCTTGATTGGAGCGATTTTTAACCAGTTTCCCAATGATACCGATACTTTGGAAATCAGGTTCCCCATTACCCTGGAATTATTTGACTATACCCAAATGACCATCACCAGCCAGAGTGAACTGGATGCACAGGCCGCCCAATGCGGAACGAATAACGTGGAGATTGGCTGTTTGGACATCCTTTATCCTATCGCCTTTTTTACCTACAATTCAGACCAGCAGCAAACCGGAACCCAGACCATGGGGAATGATTGGGAGCTCTTCACTTTTCTCCAAGGGTTGGGGCCCGAAAATTATATCAGTCTTGACTTCCCCATTTCGGTTTCCCTTGAGGGGAATACGAATGTGGAAGTGAACAGCAACCAAGAGCTGCAAACACTTATAGACGACTGTGTGGCCAATACAAATGACGACCCCATTGAAATATCGCAGTTTGAGGAAGACCTTACCACGGGGCCATGGTACGTATCCTACTTTTTTGACGATTATGACGAAACCGATAACTATGCGGGGTATGAATTTACGTTTATCCCGGGCGGTACGGCCCAAGCCGTAAAAGATGCTAACGTTGTGGACGGCACCTGGGCGCTGGTTGATGATTTTAAGTTTGATCTATTCTTCGGAACCTATCCTCCGCTGGACCAGCTTGACGCAGATTGGGAAATACTCAATGCGACGGCTGAACTTATCGAGCTAAAACACATAGACCCCATTGATGGCAGTACCGATTATTTGACCTTTGGCCGCGAACCGAATACGGGCGGAAACAATACCCAATTGAATCTGTTTATAGAAAATTTGATCACGGGCAAATGGTACGTAAACCTACTGGAGGAAAATGGTAGCGACTACACTTCAAATTTTGATGCTTATGAATTTACTTATCTTCCAAATGGAGCCGTCACCGCAGTGAGCGGCGGCAATACCGTCAATGGGTTTTGGACGGCAGAAAGCGATGGCACTTCCATTGATTTGATCTTGAATTTTGAAACATCGGGCAACCCAGATTTCCTTTCGCTCAATGATGATTGGGATGTTCTGGAAGGCACCCAGACCATTGTCCGTCTGGCTGATGTTGGAAGTGGAGGCGGTACAGATTATCTGACCTTTGGCCGGGAACCCTATGGCGGTGGCGGCGGGCCAGATCCACAGGAACTCAGGGATATTTTGATCGACGGTACCTGGTATATCGAAAAGTTTCTCGATGACGGCAGAGACGAGACTGCAGATTTCTTTGGCTATGATTTCAACTTCTACGCCAACCAAACTGTCTATGCCACCAATGGCACGGAACACGTCAATGGAATATGGATAGTTACTCTTACCGGACAGGAGCTAAATTTTGAATTTGATATGGATAGTCCCATAAACGGAGCCGATGACCAAAACTACAAAGCCCTGCAATATACCACCTCCTCGGTAACTTTTGTTACGCGCGATAGCCAGGGAAATATTGAGGATACCCTGATTTTTGAGAAAAATTGAAACGCTAAATTTAAAAACACTATTTATGAATACCATAAAATCTAAAACCGTAGTATTTGCCACCCTTCTTCTGTATGTTCTGTTGATCAGCTCTTGCCATAAGGATGACAGCACAAACCAACCCGACAACTCCTCGGCCCAAGAGGTGCAAATGGCCGTCAAGAATGGATCATGGCAAATCACTTATTTTTTTGACTCAGACCACGATGAGACCCATCATTTTACCGGTTATGTATTTACTTTTAATCCTGACGGTTCCCTAACTGCTGTCAAGGAAGGCGCTACGGTATCGGGAACCTGGTCGGTTACCCAAAGCAACTCAAACGATGACGATGGAGGCTTGGGCGATCTGGATTTTAATATCTTCTTCGCTGCTCCAGATGATTTCGCCGATCTTTCCGACGACTGGGATATCATCAGGTTTACCAGTTCAAAATTAGAACTTACCGATGTGAGCGGTGGTAATGGCGGTATCGACTACTTGACCTTTGCGAAGCTGTAACCGCGCTATTTGCTCCCCACATTTACAGGCCACGGTTTTCCGTGGTTTTTTTATTTGTGCAAATTTGGTTGATATCTGTAACTGCAGCTGTTTTTTTTCATCACTAGGGTAGGGTAAATGCTTTTTGGAATGTTTCAATAACATAAAAAGGCAAATCCTTTTCACATTATGAAACCAACCCTTGCCATTCTTCTCATCGCTATTCTAGCTGGCTGCACGGCCAATACCTATGACGATATTGAGGCCGCCCAGCCCGAAGACCCCTCTTCCGTGGTGACTTTTCAAGACGTTGCCTTTGTTTTTGAAAATGTTTGCACGGCTTGTCACAGCAACCCGCCACAAAACGGGGCTCCCATGCCATTGACCAATTATGAAGAGATAAAAAACGCCGTTGAAACCAGAGGGCTGTTAGACAGGATAAGCCGTGAAGAAGGTGCGCCTGGCCTTATGCCTCTGGGCGGTCCGCGACTTCCCCAACAGCAAATTGATCTCATAATGCAATGGAATGAAGACGGATTACTTGAAAATTAAACCTTCTAGATATGAAAACTATATTCTCATCTTTACTTTTTTGCCTTACGATTTTTGCCTCGGTCAACGGGCAGGAAAAATATGGAACCAAAACTGGGGAAATAACTTTTGAAGCCTCTGTTCCCTCTTTTGAGGAGGTGAAGGCAACAAACACCAATGTAAGCGCCGTATTGGATGCGGCAACGGGCAACTTTGCCGCGCTCGCCCTCATGAAGGGGTTCCGATTTAAAGTGGCCTTAATGGAGGAACACTTTAACGAAAATTTTATAGAGTCGTCAAAATATCCAAAGGCTACCTTCAAGGGAACCATAAAGAATTTTGATCCATCTTCCCTTTCGGGGAAAAAGGAATATATGGTGACCGGTACCTTAAATCTGCACGGGGTTGATAAAAATTTGGAAACCCACGTTACGCTCGTACAAAAGGATGGGGGCATCGTGCTTACCACGCACTTTGTACTCCTGCCAGAGGAATTCCACATTAAGATTCCTTCCATAGTAAGCAAAAAGATTGCCGATGAGGTAAATGTATCGGCGGTTTTCAATCTTCAAAAACAATAAGCTTCCCATGAAAATTAAGAAAAAACATAAAATACTGTTGGGGCTGTTGGTAGTGGTTATTATTGGCGGCATTGTGGCCTACAATTACGTGTATCACGACCATAGGGATATCCAATCGGAAAGCGCCAAAATAGAGATAAGCGCAGAAAAACTGTTGGAACGCTTTAAAAATGGAGGTGCTAAAAACTTGGTAAACGAAACCTTGACCATTTCCGGCAGGGTCAGCAAGGTTGAAGAGAGCGCGGTTACCCTGGATGAAAGCGTTTACGCAAGTTTTTCCGAAGCCAATAAAAGACCGAAGCTAAATGAAAGTGTACGCATAAAGGGAAGGTGTATTGGCTATGACGAACTGTTTGGAATTGTGAAACTCGACCAGTGCTCGCTACAAAAATAAATAACTTATGAAAAGATTTGTCCTTAGTCTGGTTTTATTTCCATTGATGCTTACCTCCCAAGAGGATTTGTTGAGCAGTCTGGACAGTACCGTAGTGGCAGACAAGACGGTCGTTGCGGCCTTTAAGGGATTGAAGGTGGTCAATTTTGAATCGACCAAGCTTGCCAGTGATAAAGCCTTTTATTTTGTGGTAGCCCACCGGTTCGGAACGGTGAAAAACGGGTTTGAGGATTTCTTCGGATTGGACAATGCCGTGACCCAATTGAAATTTATCTATGGCATCAATGACTGGCTCAATGTAGGGGCGGCACGCAGCTCTTTCCAAAAAAAGTATGGCGTTCATATAAAATATAGACTGTTGCCACAGGAAAGGGAAGGGTTTCCCGTGACCTTGGTGGGCTATCATCTGGTGACCGCCAATACCTCCTTGGATTCAGACCAATATAAAGACCTGGAATTTGTCGATAGGCTCACCTATACTTCCCAGCTGCTGGTTTCCAGAAAGTTTAATGAGTCGCTGTCACTTTTGCTGGCTCCCACCTTTATCCACGAAAACCTCGCCACCCGTAGCCGAAAGGTACTGGAAGATGGCACTACCCTGAACTATGATGAACAGAACAACCAGTTTGCGGTGGGGTTGGGCGGCAGGTATAAAATCTCGAAACGCATAAGCATCAATGCCGATTATGGCATCCATTTAAACCGGAATAAAAATTCCAGTTTCAAAAACCCACTGTCCATTGGGGTGGATATTGAAACTGGAGGCCATGTGTTCCAAATGCATTTTACCAATGCCCAGGCCATGTTTGAGGAAGGCTATATCATTCAGGGCCAGGGCGACTGGAGTGATGGCGATTTCTTTTTCGGCTTTAATCTGAGCCGGGTTTTTTGATGCAGCGGTGCATTTAAAATGGAAAGAACTTGTGAATTGAGTATTAACCTAAAACTAATTATTATGAAAGCAATTAGACTATTTTTATTGGCGGCGCTAACGACCTCTTTGGCCAGCGCGCAAACAACTTTTGATCTTGACTGGTTTGTCGGGGTGCCCAGTGGCAACGTAAGTATTACCGTGGCCCCGGGCGACACCGTAAGATGGACCTGGACTGATGAGGTGCCCCATTCAGTTACCAGTGAGTCTGGGAGCCAGGAAGATTTTGACAGCGGCATCCTCACCGGTGCTGGCACACAGTTCT
>CAYSLM010000004.1:0-43406 GCA_964431895.1 uncultured Aequorivita sp. | reverse complement strand
ACGGCAAACCAAATGATATCTGCAATATCCTCAGGTTTTAGTGGGCAATAGCCTTGATACACTTTTTCGGCCTTCTCAGAATCGCCCTTAAAGCGCACCTCACTGAACTCGGTTTCCACCAATCCTGGGTTTATAGCGCCCACTTTTATCCCCTTACCATTTAGATCAAGACGCATCGCCTGGTTTAGGGCATCCACGGCGTGCTTGCTGGCGCAATACACATTGCCCTTGGGATAGACTTCCTTGCCGGCGGTGCTGCCAATGTTGATAATGTGGCCGCTCTGTCGAGCGATCATTTTTGGGAGAATAGCTTTGGAAACGTACAGCAAACCCTTTACGTTAATGTCGAGCATGGCGTCCCAATCGTCGGTTTTGCCTTCGTCAATTGGGTCGAGGCCGTGGGCGTTGCCGGCGTTGTTTATCAAAATGTCAATTTCCGAAAATTGCTTCGGAAGCGACTCTATTGCAGAAAAAACTTCCTCTTTATTTCGAACATCAAAAGAAAGGGTGTGGATTTCGGTCAGGGCCAAAAGTTCTTCCGAAAGCCTTTTCAAACGTTCTTCTCTCCTTCCGCAAATTATTAACCTTATTCCATTTTTGGTAAAAAGCCTTGCCGTGGCCATTCCAATGCCCGAGGTGGCGCCGGTTATGAGTGCAGTCTTTGTTTTCATCCTTTTGGTTTTTATAAAATTAAGAAGTTTGCCCGTGGACGTTAAAAATGGTTAAACCGAAAGTTAATCATTGTTAACTTTAATTTGTCCATGTTCAGGCTGAAATATTTTTGGACAGTAAATTTTCAAAAATCAATTACGATGAGAACACTGTTAAAACTTTTGTTGTTAGCTTTTTTATTGGTGGGATTCATATCCTGTAGCGATGATGACGCCCCTTCCCAAAACGATGGCAAGGCGCAGCTGTCCATTCGTTTAACTGATGCTCCCGGCGACTATGAAAAGGTATTTGTCGATGTTCGGGATGTAGTCCTCAAATATGATGACGGACGCGATGATGTTCATTTAGGAATCAATGCGGGAGTGTATGATCTTTTGGAGTTAACCGCTGGCGTGAATGTGCTGCTTTTCAATGATGAGGTCCCCGCAGGAAAAATAAGCCAGATTCGGTTGGTATTGGGGGATGAAAACAGCATTGTGGTAAATGGCGAAGCCTTTCCACTGCAAACCCCAAGTGGTCAACAGTCCGGCCTTAAGGTTCAGGTACACAAGACCTTGGAGCCAGGTATTTTATATGAATTCTTGCTGGATTTCGATGTAGATCAATCTATTGTGGTGCAAGGAAATGGCAACTATTTGTTGAAGCCTGTCATCCGGGCAACCACGGTGGCCGAAAGTGGCGCCATTTCAGGTTCGGTACTGCCCGCCGGAATTTTGGTGCTGGTAACGGCAGACAATGGTACCGACCACATAGCAACTTACGTTAATACTTTGGGCGAGTTCACGCTCAGCGGTGTTCCCCAAGGCACTTATACCGTTACCCTCCAAGCCGACGTCAACCTTGGAATCCCGCCGGTGGTAATAGAAAATGTAACCGTAGTCAATGGCGAGACAACCACTATGGGAACCATTAACCTGGAACCATAACTAAGTTGTATTTTAACTTTTAAAATAAAGAGGAAAAAGTTTAAGTTTTCCTCTTTTTTTATTTAACCAATCATTAACAGCCTTTTTAGCAATAAATACACAATTTGCACGGGCTTTTTAGAAGGCGATAAATTGAATCTAAATACATTATGGAAAATTCAGAAACTACCTTCGACATAGGTGCGCTGAACGAAAAAATAGAACGTGAAAGTGCCTTTGTCGATGTGCTTACCATGGAAATGAACAAGGTGATCGTGGGCCAGAAACATATGGTGGAACGGCTTATGATCGGGCTTTTGGGCCAAGGCCATATTCTTTTGGAAGGCGTGCCCGGATTGGCGAAAACCCTGGCTATCAACACCCTTGCAAAAGCCGTTCACGGTACTTTTAGCCGAATACAGTTTACCCCCGACCTGCTTCCTGCCGATGTGGTGGGGACCCTCATCTACAACATGAAGGTAAACGATTTCAGCATTAAAAAAGGACCCATCTTTGCCAACTTCGTATTGGCAGACGAGATTAACCGTGCTCCGGCCAAAGTACAATCCGCACTTTTGGAGGCCATGCAGGAAAAGCAGGTAACCATTGGCGAGACTACTTTTGAGCTGGACAAGCCATTTTTGGTCATGGCCACCCAAAACCCCATCGAGCAGGAAGGTACCTATCCGCTACCCGAGGCACAGGTGGACCGCTTTATGCTGAAAACGGTTATCAAATATCCGCAAATTGCCGAGGAGCAACTCATCATCCGCCAAAACCTGAAAGGTGCTTTTGAAAAAGTGAACCCCGTGGCCACGCTCGAGCAGATCAAGCGCGCCCAATCGGCCGTGCGCGAGGTGTATATGGACGAAAAGATAGAGAAATACATCCTCGACATCATCTTTGCTACCCGCACGCCCGAAAACTTTGGGCTTGCCGATATAAAACCCCTCGTTAATTTTGGCGCCTCCCCCCGTGGCAGCATCAATCTGGCCATAGCTGCCAAGTGCTACGCCTTTATCCGCCGTCGCGGGTACGTGGTACCAGAGGACGTACGCGCCGTGGTGCACGATGTGCTTCGCCACCGTATTGGCATTACCTACGAGGCCGAGGCCGAAAACATTACTTCCGAAGACATCATCAACAAGATCGTTAACGTAATTGAAGTACCGTAAAAAAAGTTTAAAGTTGCAGGTTACGGGTTGCAAGTTGGAAACTTGAGCCTGTAACTTGAAACCTAAAACCTGAAACTACCGCAGTGGATACCAAGGAACTTCTTAAAAAAGTACGCAAAATCGAGATCAAGACGCGCCGGTTGAGCGACCATGTGTTTGGTGGCGAATACCACAGTACCTTCAAGGGCCGTGGAATGATCTTTAGCGAGGTTCGCCAGTACCAGTTTGGCGACGACGTGCGCAACATTGACTGGAACGTGACCGCCCGCTACAACGAGCCTTTCGTAAAGGTTTTTGAGGAAGAACGCGAATTGACCTTGATGTTGATGGTAGATATTTCGGGTTCGGAATTTTTCGGTACCCAGGAACAATTCAAAAATGAAATCATTACCGAAATCGCGGCAACCCTCGCGTTTTCGGCTATGCAGAACAACGACAAAACGGGACTCATCCTTTTTTCAGATGAAATAGAGCTGTACATTCCCCCGAAAAAAGGGAAGTCGCACGTGCTCCGCATTATACGCGAACTGCTCGAATTTGAACCCAAAAGCAACAAAACCGATGTGGCAAACGCCCTAAAGTTTTTGAGCAACGTCATGAAAAAGAAAGCCATCGTTTTTGTGCTTTCAGACTTTATTGACGATGATTACCGCGACACCCTAAAAATTGCCGCCAAAAAACACGATGTTACCGGAATAAGAATTTACGATAAAGCCGAAGAAACCATCCCAAACCTGGGAATGGTACAAATGGAAGACCAAGAAACGGGCGAACTTTTATTGGTAAACACAGGATCAAAGGCGGTGCGGAACAATTATTACGGCTACCATCGCGAACGGGTCAATTATTTTACCGAAGCGTTTACGAAAAGTGGCGCAGGGGCCCTGAGTTGCCGTGTTGACGAGAGCTATGTAAAGAAATTATTGGGCTATTTTAAAAGACGTTAGACCTGCCTTTTAGACATGAGATTTTAGACGTGAGATTTGAGATGTTGACTATTAGACAAAATAAAAATTGCAAAAACCGAAATTTAAAATTTCAACGCAACCGCTATTTTCTTTTTTCTCTATTCTTTTTTCTTTGCTCGCTCCTCTCCTTTTCCCAAGTAACCTCCTCCATCGACTCCACAAAAATCAAGATTGGCGAGGAAATACTATACACCATCAACGTGGAGGCGGATTCAACCGATATAGTCCGGTTTTCCGAAGAGCAAACTTTTGCGCCTTTGGAAATGATTGAGTCCTATAAAACCGATACCACTTTTGAAGCCTCAAAAATCCGCCTCATCAAAAGATACGGCCTTACGCAGTTTGACAGCGGCCACTACACCATTCCGCCACAGCGCGTTTTTATTAACAACCAACCGGTTTTTACCGATTCCATAAAAGTGGAGGTGGCCGATGTGCCAGTCGATACCACCAAACAGAAAATGTTTGAAATAAAACCTCCTGTTGAGGTGAAAAGTCCACCCTTCGATTGGCTCTCGCTGCTCTATTGGCTGGTTCCGAGTTTGCTGATTGTTGGCTCGGCGATTTATCTCTTCCGAAGAAAAAAACGAAAAGACGCCGCCCAAAAACAATTGCCGCCTTACGAAGAAGCTATCGTCGCTTTAAAACAGCTCGACAATTCGCAATTGCTGAAGGAAAACAAAAGCAAGGAATATTACAGTAGCCTTACCGAAATCGTAAAACGCTATTTGGACCGGGAAGTGGACGAAGCCGCACTGGAAAGCACCAGTGACGAGCTAATCACGCGATTGATGATGCACAAGGACGCGGGCAATTTTGACTTCGATCTGAAAACCATCCGCAAGTTGGACGCCATCTTCAAACGGGCCGATTTGGTGAAATTTGCCAAAATGAACCAAGTTTCCGGCCAAGCCGAAGTGGACCGAAAAACCATTGAGGAAATCATTAACGAAACCCACGAGGCCGTACCCGAACCTACAGAGGAAGAGCTATTGGCAAACCAGGAATATCTGGAAAAACTTGCAAAAAGGCGCCAACGTCGAAAGTGGACTCTGGCCATTTCCGGGGTTTTGGCCGCCATTGTTTTGGCTGGTGTCATCTACGGTGCCGCCACCGGGTTTGATAACTTGAGGGATAAGATTTTTGGAAACGACCTCCGCGAACTGGCGGAAGGCCGCTGGATAAAGAGCGAATACGGCAATCCGGCCGTAATTTTGGAAACTCCCGAAGTGCTAGTCCGTGCGGAAGCTCCGACCACAAATGCCGATAAAAGTGCGGTGATGGGAAGAGATTTTTTCACTTATGGAAAAATGGACGGCCCACTTTTTATAATGGTTTCAACCAACCAATTCGCCCAAAAACAGGACATTGCCCTGGATACCGCCCTCGATGCGGTTTTGGACGATTTGGAGCGAAGCGGAGCCAAAAACCTGGTCGTTAAACGCGACGATTTTGAAACCGAAAAAGGTATTAAAGGCCTAAAAGCGTATGGCGAATTCAACGTGCAAGTGTCCGACAACAAGGTGCTGAAGCAGAAAAGCACTTATGAACTCTTGCTGTTCGCCCAGCAAAACGGCTTGCAGGAAGTTTTGATTGTGTATCAGGACGACGGCAAATATGCCGAGGAAATAAAAAAACGAATAGAAGCTTCCATAGAGCTTGAAATTTCAGAGAAAGATGGGCAGTAATTTCGAATTTGTGAATCCGGAGTTTTTCTGGTTGTTCCTTCTGCTTCCAGTGCTCGTGCTATGGTATTTATGGAAGCGGAAACAACAAACGGCCTCCTTAAAAATTTCAAGCATCAAAGGCTTTAAAACCGGAGCAAACTGGTTGGCGCGATTAAAACCCCTACTTTTTGCGCTTCGGCTTTTGGCGCTTTCCGCATTGATTGTGGCCATGGCCAGGCCACGCACCGTTGACGAAAGCACCAAAACCAAAACCACCCGCGGGATTGACATTGTGATGGCGATAGACGTTTCGGCCAGTATGCTGGCGCGCGATTTAAAACCCAACCGTTTGGAAGCCCTGAAAACAGTAGCGGCCCGATTTATAAACGCCCGCCCGAACGACCGCATTGGCTTGGTGGAATATGCCGGCGAAAGTTACACGCGAACCCCCTTAACCAGCGATAAAACGATCGTGCTTTCATCCCTAAAAAACATTACCTACAACACGACCATTGAAGGCGGAACTGCAATCGGCTCCGGTTTGGCGACTGCCGTAAACCGATTGAAGGAAAGCCGGGCCAAAAGCAAGGTCATCATTTTGTTGACCGATGGCGTAAACAACAGTGGCTTTATCGACCCGAAAATCGCGAGCGAGCTTGCGGTTGAATTTGGAATAAAAGTGTACACCATCGGTCTGGGGAGCAACGGCATGGCCATGTCGCCCATTGGCATCCGTCCCGACGGGGGTTTTCAATACGGAAATGTACAGGTGGAAATTGACGAAGCCCTGCTGAAAGAAATTGCGGCAAAGACCGGCGGACAGTATTTCCGCGCCACCAGCACCACCAAATTGGAGCAGATTTATGAGGAAATAAACAAACTGGAAAAAACCGATATTGAAGAGTTCAAATACACTCATTACAATGAAATGTTCCGCCCGTGGGCCATTTTCGCATTAATATTGATTGGGGTTGAATTTTTGTTGCGAACTACAATATTTAAAGGATTTTTATAGAAATGGATCAAATAGTTTTAGAACAACCCATATACTTCTACCTGCTCTTCGCCATTCCGGTGATAGTGGTGGTTTTTCTATTGCTTTTGGTTTGGAAAAAAACGGTTCAAAAAAGATTTGTGGATAAAGAATTGCTGAAGAAACTGAGCCCGAACCGTTCGCTTTTTAAATCGGTCTTAAAAATTTTGGTACTCTGTTTGGCCCTTGCCTGTTTGAGTTTTGCCCTCGTAAACCCAAAAATCGGCACCAAGTTGGAAACCGTGAAACGTGAAGGCGTAGATATTGTGTTTGCCTTGGACGTTTCAAAAAGTATGTTGGCCGAAGACATTGCCCCCAACCGCTTGGAAAAATCAAAACAGCTCATCACCCAAATCATCAACAGCTTGGGCGGCGACCGCATCGGGATTATTGGCTATGCGGGCAGTGCATTTCCGCAGGTACCCATCACCACCGATTTTTCCGCGGCAAAATTATTTCTCAACGGGATGAATACCGATATGGTTTCCTCCCAAGGTACCGCCATCACCCAAGCCATAGAAATGGCGCAGACCTTCTATGACGACGAAAGCCAGACAAACCGGGTGCTTTTTATTGTTTCAGACGGCGAAGACCACGCCGGAAATATTGCGAGAATTGCCTCCGAAGCGGCAGAAAAAGGCATCCGTATTTACACCATTGGCGTAGGTACGGTGGATGGAGCGCCCATTCCTATCAAACAGAACGGAGTGCTGCAATATTATCTTCGGGACCAAAATAACGAACAGGTAATAAGCCGCCTCGGGGACGAAACGCTGAAAGAAATTGCCAAAACCGCAAACGGTGAGTATATTGACGGAACAAATACCAAGGCTGTGGTGGACCGCGTAAAGGCTATTTTGAACGGGATGGACAAAAAGGAGTTTGAAGCCAAGCAATTCACCGATTTTAAAGACCAGTTTCAGTGGTTTTTGGCTGGGGCATTGTTTTTGCTGGTACTTGATATGTTCCTTTTGGAACGCCAAACCGCCTGGCTGAAAAAGTTGAATTTGTTTAATGAAAAGGAGGAGCGATAGTATGAAGGTTGCAAAAACATGTTTTCAAAAAAAATTATATCTGGGAACGATATTGGTTCTTTGCGCGATTGGGCTTTCGCCAAAATCATTTGCCCAGCAAACCAAGGAGCAAAAAAAGGAACTCAAGGCGGCGCAAAATTATTTGAGCGAAGCCCAGCAAGCCCTTCAGGAAGAAAAATTTGCTTCGGCTGAAGCCGACTACCGAAAAGCCATTTCGCTCAATCCAAAAAGCGAAACCGCCAAGTACAATCTGGGCACCGCTTATTACGGAAAAGACCTGAATGCCGAGGCCATGCTCCGTTTTAAGCAAGCGGCCCAAACGGCAAACACAAAAGCTGAAAAGCACAAGGCCTTCCACAATTTGGGAAACACTTTTATGAATGCCAAAAAATACCAAGAGGCCGTGGAAGCCTATAAAAACGCCCTCCGTAACAATCCCAATGATGATGAAACGCGGTATAATTTAGCCTTGGCAAAAGATATGCTGGAGAAAAATCCGCCGCCGCCACAGAACGAGGACAATAAGGACGAAAAGGATAAAAAAGACCAAAAGGACCAAAAAGACAAGCAAGACCAGCAAGACCAAGACGAACAGAACAACGAGGGCGATAAGGGCGACCAAAAAGAAGATCAGGACAAGGGTGACCAAAACCAGGACAAAAAAGAAGGCGATAAAGACAAGGACCAAGGCCAGCCCGATAAGCCCAAGGATGAAAAAGGCGACAAGCCCCAACAGCAGCAACCCGTGCCCGGCCAGCTTTCACCCCAACAAGTGAAAAGCCTGCTGGAAGCCATGAACAACGAAGAAAGGAAAACACAGGAAAAGATAAATGCCGAAAAACAAAAAGGCACAAAAATAAAAACCGACAAAGACTGGTAGAGACGCACCGAGTGCGTCTCCACCCAACAAAGGGAGCACCACCAAGTGCGTCTCCAAGTAAATAAGTGGAGCCGCGGTGTTCCAGACAAAATGAAACAGATTATTTTTTGATCGATCACAACAAAAAAATGAAACATTTAATTTTTCTAATCGCATTCATAGTTACCACTGGCCTCGCGACCGCCCAAGTGCAGTTTGATGCCAAGGTAAGCAAGAACAGGCTTGGGATTAACGAACGGCTGCGCGTAGATTTTGAAATGAACCAGGACGGCGACAATTTCCATCCGCCAAGTTTTAATGGTTTTCGGGTGGTGGGCGGCCCCAACCAGTCCATCAGCAATTCATGGATAAACGGCAAGCGCAGTTTTTCAAAAACATACTCCTACTTTCTGGCACCTCAACAACGGGGCAAGTTGACCATTGGCCAGGCCACTATCGAAATAGCCGGGGAAACCTACAAGACCCTACCCGTAGAGGTTGAGGTGACCGCTGCGGTTGAAGTGCCCAAGGATGGCAACAACGCCGATTATGTGGCCAGCGAAAATGTGCATCTGGTGGCGGAAGTGTCCAACGCCAATCCGTATTTGAACGAGGCCATTACCGTTACCTACAAATTATACGTTTCGCACGATGTGAGCATTACCAGCCAATGGCGCGAGATAGACACCCCAAAGTACGCCGATTTCTGGAGCCAGAATATTGACAACCAAAACAATTATAAGGTCTATGAAGGCAAATACAACGGACAGGATTACCGTTATGTAGTATTGCGAACCACCGTCCTCTATCCGCAGAAAACCGGCGAATTGGAAATTGAGCCCCTTACGCTGGACGTGCCCATCGACGTGCAGGGCAACCGCCGCGATTTCTTTGGCCGCCGCATCATGGAGCGCGTCAACAAGACCATTTCGGCAGGTAAGCGTACCATAAACGTAAAACCCCTTCCGCTCGAGGGCAGGCCCGATGGCTTTAACGGCGCCGTGGGCGATTTTTCCTTTGAAGTAAGCACCAATAAAACCCAGCTCAACGCCAATGAATCGTTGCAACTGGACGTAAAGGTTTCCGGCAAGGGAAATTTGAAACTCTTCACCCTGCCCGACGTAAAACTGCCAAATACCCTGGAGGTTTATGAGCCGGAGCACAAAGAGAAGGTAACCACCAACATTGGCGGCATGTCGGGCTCGGTAACCGATTCATATACCGTCGTGCCGCAGTTTAAGGGGACCTACCCCGTAAACCCGATTACCTTTTCATTTTTTGATCCAAAAACCGAAAGATACAGGACCATCACCTCCAAGGAATTTACCATCGAGGTTGAAAATGGGCCCATAAGTGCGGCAAGCCAAACCCCGAGTACCAACGATATGAAAAAACAGGTGGTGCTATCAAAGGACAATTTCAAGTACATAAAGTTAAACGCCAACCTAAAGCCGATAGCCCAGCAAAGTTTCTTTAAATCGCCGTTGTTCTGGACCCTTTTGGGCGGGCCGTTTTTGTTGATCCCACTATTTATCCTTGCGGGGAAAAAACGCCGCGAACGATTGAGCGATGTAGAAGGCAACAAACTGCGCCGCGCCAACAAACTGGCCAAAAAATATCTTTCGGAAGCCAAACGGAATATGCAAAACCCACCGGCATTTTATGAAGCTTTGGAACGCGCGCTCCACAATTATCTGAAGGCGAAACTTAATATTGAAACTTCAGAAATGGAAAAAGGCCTTATTTCCAAAATGCTGCTTGAACGAAAAGTGGAGGCCCCAACGGTCGAAAACTTCATTAGCCTGCTGAAAAATTGCGAATTTGCCCGATATGCTTCTGCTTCAACAGCTTCGGTGCAGCAGGATTACACCAAGGCGGTGGAAGTGATTTCAAACATTGACAAACAGATTGTTTAATTGTGAATTACGAATTCAGAATCATGAATATGCAGATGAAAAAAATAGGTGTGAAACTTCAAGGGAAAATATTTCTCTTGTTTGTGATGGTTTTCGTTTCGCTTTCCGCTTTTTCCCAAAATGTAAATCTATTTGACCAGGGAAAGGAACTTTACAAAAACGGGAAATACCAACAAGCCATTAATTCATGGATGAAAATTTTGGAAAACGGCGAGCATTCCGCTGCCTTGTATTTCAACTTGGGCAATGCGCATTACAAGCTCAACCACATTGGGCCAAGTGTCTATTATTACGAAAAGGCCCTCCAACTGGCACCCAATGATCCCGATATCAAAAACAACCTCGCCTTTGCCGAAAACGCGCGTATTGACGCCATAGAACCCTTGCCACAAACGGTCTTTTCAAAATGGTACGAGAATCTTTCGGGTATTTTTACCTACAATGGCTGGGCAATCGTGGCAGTGGCATTCGCCATCGGGTTTGTGGCCCTCTTTCTGTTTTACTATTTCGCTTTTTCAGAAAAAAAGAAACGTTTGCTCTTTGTAAGCGCCATGCTTGCCGGCTTTTTACTGGTGGCCTCGCTGGCCATGGCCTTTTTGACCTATGGCGATTATACCAAAAACCAACCGGCCATTATTTTTGCAAATGAGATTGAGGTAAAGACCGAACCCACCTTGGGCAGTAATGTGGCCTTCAAACTCCACGAAGGTACCAAAGTGCAGATTTTGGCGCAGGATGGCAACTGGTTCCGCATCACTTTGGCCGATGGCAAGGATGGCTGGATTCCCGCTTCAGACCTAAAACAGCTTTAGCCCTTACTCCACGGGCGCGGTGAGCGTGTCTTTGGGCAAGGTATCATTTTCCGTTTCCAAAGGTTCGCCTTGCGGAAAGAGATCTTCAGTGTCTTTCAGTTCATCCACTTCATTGATGATGGCGGGCAGTACAGCGGGCGCAATACTTGCCACGGGATCGTACAGCACGGAAGCATCGCGTCTTTTCTGGTCCAGGATCCGGTATTCTTCAGAAGCATTTACAAACATAAAAACCACGCTTATCAAAAAAGCATATTTCAGCACATTAAAAAGGCCACCAAAAAGCTTGTTTATCGTGCCCATCATTACCACATTGGCCATTTTGGTAAGCACCCGGCCCAACAGCGCAAAGAAAAACATGACCACAAAAAAGGTAGCCAAAAAAGCCACTATGCGGTTGAGATCGGCGCTCCAGTCAAACCATCTTTCCAAATAAACCTTTATATAATCCGAAAAGAACATGGCGCAGTAAACCCCTGCCACCAGCCCGACAAACGAGGCCAAGGAGCGCAGCAGACCCTTTTTGAACCCGAGGAAAAAGGCGATGATAAAAATGATTCCGAGAACGATGTCGATGGTGTTCATGTGTTCAAATTTTGAATAAAGATACCAATTTATCAATTCTGAATTCAGAATTCAGAATTCAGAATTGGTTAATGTATCTTTGCAGCCTAATTCATTTTTAAAAAATGGCGCGCGACGAACAACTTAAACAGCGATGGGAAGCGGTAACACAAATGCTGAGCCAGCGTTTTGCCGATGGAGCCGAGCTCGATCTTGATGCCATCCTGTATCTGGTGGGCCTACAGGAGCTGGGCCAACTGCACCGAAAGTTCAAAAAGGACGAAAAACTGGATTTGATCCACATAGCCATATGTCGGCTTTTGGAACCGTATGGTTATTACGAATTTGACTATTTTGACAATGACGGCTGGCCGCACTACAAATTTATCGAAGCCCTACCACCTCTCAAGGCCGGCGAACAGAGCGTTTTGATGAAAGAGGCCATCGTGCAGTATTTTTTGGAGAAGAAGGTGATTGCTTAACCTTTAAAACAAGTTGCTAAAAACAATTATAGTCCGACTTTAAGAAAACACTTAAAATGATAGAAAACATAAAAAACCACATCGCCGAAGTTCAGGCTTTTTCCTCCACCAACAAAGAGGAAATTGAAAACTTCCGCATCAAATATCTGGGAAAAAAAGGCGTGCTGAACGGTTTTTTTGCCGAGTTTAAAAACGTGCCCAACGAGCAGAAAAAAGAGTACGGGCAAGTGATCAATGCCCTAAAAAATGCGGCCGAGGACAAGGTAGCCCAATTAAAGGAAGCCTTGGAAGCCCAGACCGAGGCCAAGGGCATTTACGGCGACCTTTCCCGTCCGGGCGAAGTGATTCCACTGGGGTCGCGCCATCCTATTTCCATCGTAAAAAATAAGATCATCGATATCTTTTTGCGCATTGGCTTCAACGTTTCCGAAGGCCCAGAAATTGAGGACGATTGGCACAACTTTTCCGCACTCAACCTGCCCGAATATCACCCGGCGCGCGATATGCAGGACACGTTTTTTATCCAGACCAATCCCGACGTGCTGTTGCGCACGCACACCTCCTCGGTACAGGTGCGCTATATGGAAAACAACCAACCGCCCATCCGCACCATTTCTCCCGGCAGGGTTTACAGAAACGAAGCCATTTCGGCGCGGTCGCACTGCTTTTTCCACCAGGTGGAAGGGCTTTATGTGGACAAGGGCGTAAGCTTTGCCGATCTGAAACAGACCTTGCAGTATTTCACCACCGAAATGTTCGGCAAGTCGAAAATCAGGCTGCGTCCCTCCTATTTCCCCTTTACCGAACCCAGTGCAGAGGTTGACATCTACTGGGGCCTGGAAACCGAAACAGATTACAGAATAACAAAAGGTACGGGCTGGCTGGAAATCATGGGCTGCGGGATGGTAGATCCCAACGTTTTGAAAAATTGCGGCATAGACCCCGAAGTCTACACCGGCTTTGCCTTTGGAATGGGCATTGACCGTATTGCCATGCTCCTGCACCAAATACCCGACATCCGGATGTTTGCCGAAAATGATGTGCGGTTTTTGGAACAGTTTAAGAGCGTGTTGTAATAGACGTGAGACCTGCCTACGGCAGGCAGGGTTGGGATTTGGGATTTGGGATTTCGGGTTTGGAATTTCAAGTTTGGAGTTTGCGATTAAAAAATAAATTGCTATGAAAAAATATCTTGTTATTGCCCTATTAGTGGTTGTGGGTTTAATCATTGCGTATTTTACCTTTATTATTGCGGCCATAAAAATTGTATTGGGCTCCATCCTTTTGGGTGTGGCGGCCATTGCACTATTTGTGGTTTGGATCATGTGGAAAATTGACGATTAAAACGATGAGAAAGGACATTGAAATCCCCAAGGCCAAAAATGTACATATTGTCGCGGTACGGGAGTGGAATGAAGAATTTACCGAGCACCAATGGAATGTTTACGTGGTAAACAACCGCAAAACCGCCATTGAGGCTGTACTGGTGCTGTCGCGTGGCAAAAGTGATGATCGCAAGACCTCTACGCTACGCCACGGTTTGGGCGACCTACAGCCGCAAGCCTCTGCCAAAGTGGAGTTTATTGCCAGCGAGGTCCTCGGGTTTACCAATGAATACCTGCTTACCTTTTTCGCCGATGGAAAATTATACGAACGCAACTTCGTCTTTACACCCAACAGCATTTCCGAAGAAAACGCCAAACCTCTTCCCGGGATGGACCAAGAGGGGATTCTGGCCCAATAATTTCCATGATGCTGAAGGTTGACATCAAGTCTTTTTCCTATTCTGAAAAATCGATTTTACATAACGTCCATTTTACCCTAAAACCCGGCCAGCATCTGAGTATTTTGGGGGAGAGTGGCTGCGGCAAATCCACGGTTTTGCATCTGGTTTATGGCTTGCTGCATTTGGAAGGTGGCACAATTCACTACAACGATAAAAAATTGCTGGGCCCCACCAAGACCCTCATTCCCGGAGAGCCTTTTATGAAGCTCGTCGCTCAGGAATTCAACATCATGCCATTTACTACCGTGGCCGAAAATCTGGGCACCCACCTTTCGCGGCTGGATGAGGAAAAAGACGAAAAACGTATCGACGAGCTGTTGGAAGTAGTAGAGCTTACTGCTTTCAAAAATACACTGGTCAAAAACCTGAGCGGCGGCCAAAAACAGCGCGTCGCCCTGGCCAAGGCACTTGCCAAAGCTCCCGAAATTCTCCTGCTGGACGAGCCCTTCAGCAATATTGATACCTTTAGAAAAAATAAATTGCAACGCCAAATCTTCGCCTATCTCAAGGAAAAAAACATAAGTTGCATTACCGCCACCCACGACAGTGAGGAGGCCCTGGCCTTTTCTGACCAAATCCTCATCCTAAAAAACGGAACGGTTGAAATTTCGGGAACGCCACAATATATCTACAACAACGTTGCCACCCCTTACCAGGCCAGATTCTTCGGCGAGGCCAATCTGCTGCCGAAGACGCTTTTTTCCCGTGGAAATCCTTCCGGAACCGATAATGAAAAAATTGTCTTTTTTCCGCATCAACTTCAGGTTTCGGAAACCAAAACACCGCTTCAAGTAAAGGTGGCCAATTGCTATTTCAAGGGAAGCCATTATCTTGTGGAAGCTCTTTGGAACGAACAGCATATATTTTTCAAGCACGACCTGTTCCTTGCGGTAAACACCATGCTGTTTTTGGAATCCAAAAAGTGACCAAAGTAAAAGTCGTGTTCTTTTCAGAAAAGATTAACACACTTCCGTCCTGGGCGGAATAACTTTGTGAATGGAATAAACTAGCTACCTGAAACCTTTAAGAAACATATTGACCTTCGATTTTGGCGACCTCGGCCAGTTTTTTAAGAGCACCGATTTTTCCAAGGCCATTCTTTTGGGCATAGCCCTAACCATCCCGATTATCGTGGGCGTAAAGCTGGATGCCCTGCAGGTGGGCATAGCCGTAACCGTGGGTGCTATGTTGGCCTCGCCCAGCGACGTGAGCGGCAGTATCCGCCACAAGATTACAGGCATACTGCTAGCCACCTTCTTGGCCATGCTTGTGAGTTTTATCGGAGCACATCTCCATCTTTCGCTATGGTTGCTCTTTCCGGTTTTGGGGCTGTTGATGTTTGCCATATCCTATATTTCCATCTATGGGTTTCGGGCCTCATTGATTAGCTTTTCGGGTCTTTTTGCGTTGGTGCTGAGCTTTTCAAATGTCTCTGCCGGAGGTATTCCAATTTATGAACGGGTACTGCTCATAGGGCTTGGCGGGGTTTGGTACGCAAGCTTGGCCTTGTTGTGGCATTTCATCTTCCCCAAGGCGCCCACAGAATATTATCTTTCCAAAACGCTTCGGCTCACTGCCGACTATTTGAGGACCAGGGGAGAATTGGTGGCAGAAACCACAGACCGTTCCCAACTGCTCAAAAAACTCCTAAACCTAAAAACAGAACTGACCAATACCCACGAAACCCTGCGCGAAATTCTGATTGCCAGCAGGACAGGCTCGGGAACAAGCGATTATGAGGGCAAGCGGCTGCTCATCTTTGTCCAGTTGGTCGATATGCTGGAATTGGCAATGGCCAATCCGGTAAACTATTCAAAAACCGATGCCTTTTTTAAGAAGAAGCCCGAGCAGTTGGCCAATTTTCAGGGCTTACTATTTGCCATGAGCAACCGGTTGAATAGCATCGCTGAACAGCTGTCCACCCCAAAAAGGCTTCCGCAGAATCAAGAAATCGAAAACTTTCAGAAAAAGATAAAACAGGGGATAGACAGTTTAGCCCAGACCAACCAACTGCTTGACGACAATCTGCTTCTCTTGACAAACCTCTACAAATACCAAAGCGAGCAAATAAAGAAAATAGAAAAAATAGAATGGCTGCTCCTGAATCCCGCCAAAAAAGAACTGTCGCTCTTGAGAAAGGAAGATACCCGGCGATTCCTCACCAAAGAAAACTATGATATTGAGGTGCTGGTAGAAAACCTCAACCTGCGTTCGCCCATTTTCAAACATTCCCTGCGGCTGGGAGTGGTAACCATGGTGGGCTACGGCATAGGGGAACTCTTTGCGCTCCAAAATCCTTACTGGATACTGCTGACTCTTATCGTGATCATGCGGCCCAATTTCGGGCTTACCAAACAGCGGTCAAAGGAACGTACCATTGGCACCCTGATAGGGGCGGCCCTGGCCATAGGCATTGTGCTTATCACCCAAAACACAACGGTCTATGGCATTTTGGCCATTGCCTCACTGGTCATCGCATTTTCCATGGTGCAGCGAAATTATAAGGCCGCGGCCACCTTTATCACGCTCAGTGTGGTGTTTATCTATGCCCTGCTACGGCCCGATATTTTTAAGGTTATCCAGTTTCGGGTGGTGGATACCCTGATAGGTGCCGGCCTAGCTACCTTGGGAAACCTGATGCTTTGGCCCGCCTGGGAAATCAAGGGAATGCGAAATACCCTGCTGGAAACGGTTCAGGCAAACCGAACTTATCTGGAGGAAATCATCAACTATTACAACAAAAAGGGCGAGATTGCCGACCATTATAAGGTAGCGAGAAAAAAGGCGTTCCTTGAAATGTCCGACCTTAGCACGGCCTTTCAACGGATGACACAAGAGCCCAAATCACGGCAGAAAAACCTCGATAAAATGTATGAGCTCACCATGCTCAACCATACCTTCCTCTCGTCATTGGCATCGCTGAGCACTTATATCCTCAACAATCCCACGACGCCTGCTTCCGAGAATTTCAACAGGGTAGCTTCCCGGATCGTAGCCAATCTGCGGCAGGCTGAAGCCTTATTAAAAGACGGTAAAACTGCGGAATACCAACGAAAACCAAAGACTTCCGAAGATATTTTTGAAGAATCATTCGGAAGCGAAATCATTCTTTCAAAAGAAGAAAAGACCGAGGCCAGCGATTTCCATCTGCGCATTGAGGAGGCCCATTTGGTTCGCGAGCAACTGAAGTGGCTGTTGGCCATAAGTGAAAAAATTCCGAAGCTGTTGCGGAAGACACGTTTTTAAATGTCCTATTTCACGGTTTTGATTTTGAAGGTGTTTCCGTTAAAAAGGAATTGCTCGCCCTTTTTCTTCCCCGAAAGCAACATTCCCACAGGCGAATTGAGCGCCACACACAGGTAGTCATCTTTCCCAATGGAAATATTGCCCACGGAAATACTGATGAAATAGTTAAACTTATCGGTAAAGACCAAACTGCCCAGGCGCGCATAATCTGACTTGGCCCGCACATCTATACGTTTCAGCAATTGGGCCAGTTTTTCAATCTCCTGCAGTTGTTTTCCGGCATTCTCCCGGTCTATTTGCAGCATGGCCCGGCCGGTTTCGTGTTTGTCGCCACTACTGCTTTTGGATTCCTCAAGCAAAGATTCCTCAATATCGGCAATGGTCTGTTTTATTTTGGAATAGCGGTTGTCAACCTGTTTTTGGCAGTGTTGCAGCAATTCGGTCTTGATCTCTACTGTGGTCATTTTTTCTTTTTGGAATTCGGTTTTTGGGACTTGCTGCTTTTCCCCTTGGGTTCCTGCTTTTTGAGTACAAAGGGCCCAAAATACCGCATTTGGCGGATAATCCACTGGGTGCGCCTGGCAACATAGGGTCCGGGTGGGTTGGCCTTGTAGCGATTGGGGCTTGGCAAAATGGCGGCGATGGCAGCGGCATTCTCAGGCCGCAAATCCGTTGCCGATTTTTTAAACCAGTATTGTGAAGCCGCTTCGGCCCCAAAAACACCCGGGCCCATTTCAATGCTGTTTAAATACACTTCCAAAATACGCTCCTTGCTCCAAAAAGTTTCGATGAGCAGCGTAAAATAAGCTTCCAGTCCTTTCCGGAGCCAGGTACGGTCTGGCCACAGGAAAGCGTTTTTTGCCGTTTGTTGTGAAATGGTACTGCCGCCACGCAGTTTCTTGCCTTTTTCATTGCTTTCCAAAGCTTTTTCAATGGCTTCCCTGTCAAAACCACTGTGGCTCAAAAACGTCTGGTCCTCGGCACAGATTACGGCAAGCTGCAGATAGGGCGAAATTTCATCAATGGGCACCCAATCGTGTTGGGTTTGGTAACCAGGACCACCATCGACGGAGCGGATGGCCATCAAAGGGGTGTACGGTACGGGCACGAATTTATAGACCAGCACCCATAGTACGCTAAGCCCTATAAACCACAGGAAAAGCTTAAAAATGAATTTGAAAAATCTTTTGATCATATCGCCCCATTTGTCTCCGCGTCCTTTGCGCCTTTGCGGTATTACCTTCGTTCAGAAACCAGGATGTCGCAAAACTTTGTTAAACCAAGCCAGCCAGTTGGTGGCCTATGTTGCTCCCAATAGCCACGCCCATCCCGCCGAGCCTTACGCCGCAAAAAACATTTTCAGACACGGGCTTTACAATGGGTTTCTTTTGCTGGCCTACCCCCATAATTCCGCTCCAGCGTCTTTCAATGGCTACGGTTTGCCGTGGTAAAATTACGGTTTTAAGCAATTGCTCCAACCTGTGCTGAATCAATTCGGTCAGGGCCATTTCGGTGGTTTCCTCGGTCTTGAAATCGAGGTTCCGGCCACCGCCCAAGAGTATCCGGTTGCCGATATTCCTGAAATAATAATACCCTTTGTCCAAATGGAACGTTCCCTTTATCTTTAGATTGTCGATGGGTTCGGTCACCAAAACCTGCGCTCTTGCCGGTTTTACGTCTTCCTTCAAAAATTGTTTGGCGAAACCGTTGGTGGCTACAAACACTTTTCTGGCCTTGATTTCCTCGGAAGCATTTATAACAAGCGAAACACTTTGACCGTGGTCGGAAATTCCAGTGATTGCAGCAGCATTCAATATCAAAATATTTTCTTCGGAAGCTTTTTTGATAAGGCCCAGCATCATTTTTCCGGTGTCGATCTGTCCTTCAAAGGCACTGTAAATAAGATTGGGTTGGATATTTTTAAAGCCGAAATGGTTTTGCTTTTCTGAAAAAACTTCGGTCTTAAAGATTGGTTGCAGCAATTGGTTTACGTAGCCAATCTTTGATTTGCAGGTTTCGAAAAGTTTGGCATCATCCTTTGTAAAGAGCTCATAGCCTCCGTATTCTTGGTAATTAAGTTGCTCATCGCCGAGCGTTTTTCGCAATAATTTTAAACCTTCCACCCTGTTTTTTACAAGCTGAACAGTTTCTTCTTCGGAATGGTTTTTTAAATCTTCCAATACTTCAGAAATACTCCCAAAGCAGGCAAAGCCCGCATTTTTGGTACTTGCGCCGCTGGGTAAAATTCCTCTTTCGAAAACTACAATTTTACTTTTGGGAAATTTTTTCCGAAGCGAAAGCGCGCAACTCAAACCGACGATTCCGCTGCCGATTATGGCGTAATCGATGTTTGAAAGCCAGGTTTTATGCTCCCAAAAGGATAGGTTCATTATTGAATAGATTTCAAATAAAAAAGCACCAAATTCCAAAAATACGCTTTTTAGAATTTGGTGCTTGCTATTTGGAATTTGAAATTTATTCTTCTTCCGGCTCCTTCATTTTAAAGGTGTTCATAAAGGCGGTGGTGTAATTGCCCGACACATAATCCGGTTCGTCCATCAACTGGCGGTGGAACGGGATGGTGGTTTTTATGCCTTCAATAACAAACTCGTCCAGTGCGCGCTTCATTTTGTTGATGGCCTCTTCGCGGGTTTGGGCCGTGGTAATCAACTTGGCGATCATGGAGTCGTAATTGGGCGGAATGGTATAACCTGCGTACACATGGGTATCAAGCCTTACGCCGTGGCCTCCGGGCGCGTGCAGTACAGTAATCTTACCGGGCGAAGGGCGGAAATCGTTATACGGATCCTCCGCATTGATCCTGCACTCAATGGAATGTAGCTGGGGCGTATAGTTTTTGCCCGAAATTGGAACGCCCGCAGCCACTAAAATCTGTTCGCGGATCAGGTCATAATCAATCACCTGTTCGGTGATGGGGTGCTCTACCTGGATACGGGTGTTCATTTCCATAAAGTAGAAGTTGCGGTGTTTGTCCACCAAAAATTCTATGGTTCCTGCCCCTTCGTATTTTATATATTCCGCAGCCTTTACGGCGGCGTTGCCCATATCGGTGCGGAGTTTTTTGGTCATAAACGGGCTGGGGGTTTCCTCGGTAAGCTTTTGGTGGCGCCGCTGTATGGAGCAGTCGCGCTCGCTCAAATGGCAGGCTTTTCCGGTGTTGTCGCCCACAATCTGTATTTCGATATGGCGCGGCTCCTCAATGAGCTTTTCCATATACATGCCGTCGTTGCCAAAAGCGGCGGCAGCTTCCTGGCGGGCGCTTTCCCAGGCTTTTTTAAGGTCTTCTTTTTTCCAAACGGCGCGCATGCCCTTGCCGCCACCTCCGGCAGTAGCTTTAAGCATCACGGGATAGCCAACTTCCTCGGCCAGTTTTTCACATTTTTCGTATGATTCTATTACGCCGTCGCTACCGGGTACGGTGGGAACGCCGGCGGCTTTCATAGTGGCCTTGGCAGAGGCCTTATCGCCCATGCGCTCAATCATTTCGGGCGATGCCCCAATGAATTTTATTCCGTGCTCCTGGCAGATTTTTGAAAACTTGGCGTTTTCGGAAAGAAAACCGTAGCCGGGATGGATGGCGTCTGCATTGGTAATTTCCGCGGCAGCGATAATATTGGACATTTTAAGGTAGCTCAGGTTGCTGGGCGGAGGGCCAATGCACACGGCCTCATCGGCAAAGCGCACGTGGAGGCTTTCCTCGTCGGCTTTTGAGTAAACCGCTACGGTCTTTATGCCCATCTCTCGGCAGGTGCGAATGATTCGCAGTGCAATCTCGCCCCTATTTGCAATCAATATTTTTTTGAACATAATATTTCTGAAATTACAAATTACAAGCGCCAAATTCCCATTTTGGAATTTGGGATTTGGAATTTGAGATTTATATTTACGATGGATCTACTAAAAACAAGGGTTGGTCAAACTCCACGGGCGAGGAATCGTCAACCAGTACTTTTACGATCTTTCCGGATACTTCGCTTTCAATTTCGTTGAAAAGCTTCATGGCCTCTATCACGCAGAGCACATCGCCGGTGCTTATGGTATCGCCTACCTCAACAAAAACAGGCTTGTCTGGGGCCGGCTTTCTGTAAAAGGTTCCTATTATGGGCGATTTTATGGTCACATATTTAGAGTCTGATGCTTCTGAAGCAGCTTCTGCCGAGGGGGCAGCCTGTTGGGCCGGGGCCTGGGCCTGGGGCTGTTGTGGCATGGGCATCTGTGCCTGTGGCATAGTGGGTATGTGCTGTATGTAGGTGGTCTCGCCCTTAGTGTCGTCTGATCCCGTCTTAATGGTAATCTTTACATCTGCCGTTTCAAGTTTTACTTCGCTGGCACCGCTTTTGGCCACAAACTTGATTAAGTTTTGAATGTCTTTTAAATCCATGTTACAAGTGTTAATCTTTTGGGTTAAATTTTATTTCGAATTATAGGCCCATTTCAGGTAAACGGCGCCCCAGGTAAAGCCTCCCCCAAAGGAAGCAAAGATCAAATTGTCGCCTTTTTTGAGTTGGCTTTCGTAATCGGCAAGACACAATGGCAAGGTTGCCGAGGTGGTATTGCCGTACTTGTGAATGTTCATCATCACTTTTTCATCGGGAAGGTTCATCCGTGAGGCGGCGGCATCAATGATACGCTTGTTGGCCTGGTGGGGTACCAGCCAATCTACGTCGTCGCCTTTGAGGTTGTTTTGTAGCATGACCTTTTCGCATACATCGGCCATGTTGGAAACAGCAAATTTAAAGACAGTTTTTCCCTCCTGAAAAACATAATGCTGTTTGTTGTTTACCGTTTCAATGGAAGCGGGAAGCAGCGAGCCTCCGGCATCAATCTTCAGGAAGGGCCGGCCTACCCCGTCTGTACGCAGGTATTCATCTCTTACGCCCAGGCCTTCGGTATTGGGTTCAAAAAGTACGGCCCCACCCCCATCGCCAAAAATAATGCAGGTGGTCCTATCGGTATAGTCTATGATAGAGGACATTTTGTCGGCCCCAAGGAGCAGCACCTTCTTGTATTTACCCGATTCTATGTAGCGGGCCGCAGTTGACATCCCAAACAGAAAGCTGGAGCAGGCCGCAACCAGATCGTACGAAAACGCATTTACGGCTCCTATTTGGGTAGCCACGTAAACGCCGGTTGCCGCAACGGGCATATCTGGTGTAGCGGTGGCCATAATGACCATGTCGATTTCGGCTGGGTCGGTATTGCTCTTTTCCAGAAGATTTTTTGCCGCCTGTATGGCAAGATAGGAAGTACCCTTGTCCTTATCCTTTAGAATTCGTCGTTCCTTGATTCCGGTTCGTGTAGTGATCCACTCATCGGTGGTATCCACCATGGTCTCCAGAATTTGGTTGGTGAGCACGTAATCTGGTACATAGCTTCCTACAGCGGTAATAGCTGCCGAGATAGTATTCATAAAGTTGGAATAAGATTCACAAAAAGACCAAAATTATTCTAAAAGGAGTGAAAATTACTAAAATTAACTCGAAAATCGGCACGAATAAATGGTTTTTGGTCCGACGGGAGGTTAAAAACAAAAAACTCCCACGTTCCCATGGGAGTTTTCATCACTGTTATTATAACATTAGGCCTCTACCTCCTCGGTAGCGTCTATCACCACTTGGCCGCGGTAGTAAAGCTTGCCTTCGTGCCAATGTGCCCTGTGGAAAAGATGGGTCTCTCCCGTAGTGGGGTCAGTGGCAAGGGTGGGCGCTGTGGCCTTGTAGTGTGTTCTTCTTTTATCCCTTCTTGTTTTAGAGGTTTTTCTCTTAGGATGTGCCATGGGTGTTTATTGTTTATCCGTTAATAACTTCTTTAATGAATCCCAACGGGGATCGGTATCTTGGCCTTCTTGCTCTGTTTCCTTGTGGGTAGCCTGAGGGCTCAATTCTTTGAGTTTTTCGAGTATTTCACTTTTCAGGGTGCCGTCTGCCACGCCGGGATGTACCTTGCGCACCGGCACTGCCAGCACCACAGATTCATACACATATTGCTGAATGTTTACCTGATAGCTGCCATGTGGCAGGATGAGCAGGTCTTCATTTTCGTCGTTGTACTCGTCCCCAAACTTTACCACAAAATTATAGTCGCCCATTATTCTTTGGTCATAGGCTTCGTTGGTAAGATCACAGGGGACGTTTACGGTACCGTTGAACGACAGGGTAAACTCAAGCAGGGTGCTTGTTTTTTCCAACAGTACGTTCAGGTCTATAGCTGCACCGTTAAATTCATCATACCCAAAATGCTCAAAGAACGCTTTTTTCAATTCAAAATTAAACTGGTGTTTTCCTATTTTCAGCCCTACAAAAGGGATGGTAAACTCTTTCAAATCCTTCATTTCCACACCTATTTAACAGCCCTGGCCCTACGGACAAGGCGGGTGCAAAGATAAAAAATTATTTGAATAGCAATCAGTTTTTTCGCTTCTTTTTCACGAAGCTTTTTTTGCGATGGGGTTGTAGCGGATTTTTGGAGATTTCCCTGTATTCCTCACGGGTCTGGAAGATTGATATAGCACTGAAAACGGCCTCGCGGAACGATTCAAATCGGGCTTGCCCTTTCCCTGCCAGATCAAACGCGGTGCCGTGATCTGGAGAGGTACGAACGCGGTTTAGACCGGCCGTAAAGTTTACACCCCTTCCAAAAGCGAGCGTTTTGAAGGGTACAAGGCCCTGATCGTGGTAACAGGCAATTATGGCATCAAAATTCTTATGGTTGCCCGAACCAAAAAAACTATCAGCAGCATAAGGCCCAAAGACCATCTTCCCGTTTTTCCGGATGTTGTCGAGCGCAGGACGCAGGATGGTATCGTCCTCATCGCCTATCACGCCGTTGTCGCCCGTGTGCGGGTTGATTCCCAACACCGCTATTTTCGGTTTTTCAATGGCAAAATCCTCTACCAAAGTGTGATAAATGGTGTTGATTTTTTTGTCGATGCGCTCGCGGGTGATGTTTTTTACCACATCCTTCACGGCCACATGGTCTGTCAACAAACCTACCCGCAGGTTTTCCGAAATGAGCAGCATCAAGCTCTCGCCCCCGAGTTCCTGGGCCAAATAATCGGTATGGCCGGGAAATTTGAAATCTTCCGATTGAATGTTGGCCTTATTGATGGGTGCGGTCACGAGAACGTCTATCTTTGCTTCCTTTAGGGCAAGAACTGCGGCCCGAAACGATTTAAGGGCATATTCGCCGCCGGTCTGGTTTTCTTCGCCAAATGATACCTCCACCTGTTCCCTCCAAACATTCAACACGTTTATTTTTTTGGGAACCACATCCTCAATCTTGTCAATGCCGTGAAAATGGACATCGATCTCCAAATGTTTTTTCAAAAAAGACATCAATTTGACCGAAGCAAAAATAACGGGCGTACAAAATTCCAGCATGCGCGAGTCCTCGAAAGTCTTGAGAATAATCTCGCCCCCAATGCCGTTGATGTCGCCAATGGAAATACCCACTGTTACTTTATCTGCCTTGCCCATTATAAGTGGCTTTTTTAATTGTTACTTTTGCGGTACAAATGTAACCAATTCATGCAATGTTTACAGGAATAATTGAGAGCTTGGGGCAAATAACCCGCTTGGTCCCCGATGGGGAGAATTTACATCTCGAAATAAAAACCCCCTTGGCGGCCGAACTGAAAATAGACCAGAGCGTTTCGCACAATGGGGTGTGCCTTACTGTGGTGGAAACTGGCCAAGACACCTACAGGGTAACTGCAATAAGGGAAACACTGGAAAAAACCAACTTTGGAAGTCTACAAAAAGGCCAAATGGTAAACTTGGAAAGGGCCATGAAAATGGGCGACCGCCTGGACGGCCATCTGGTTCAAGGCCACGTTGATGGCACGGCCGTCTGCACAAAGGTTGAGGAAGCCAATGGCAGCTGGATTTTTACCTTTGAACATTCGGTTTCCGATTTCAGTACGGTGGAAAAAGGATCCATCACGGTGAATGGGGTAAGCCTAACGGTTGTCAACTCAAAAAATAATGGTTTTGACGTGGCCGTCATTCCCTATACTTATGAACACACAAATTTTAAGACTATAAAGGTGGGCGATCGGGTAAACCTGGAGTTTGATATTATTGGGAAGTATGTTATGAATCTGATGAAGCCTTATTTATAATCTTTTTCCTAACTTGTAAACAATACAATCCTATTATAATTCCGCATAGAATTAAAAGCCACAAATTAGTATCGACGGGTAATTGTGTCCCAGGTGGCGGAGGCGGAGGCGGGGGGGGACTCTCTGAAGATTGTACCAACAGAAACACAAGATTAAAAATGAAAGCTACCATAGTTAGGCTCTTAACGATTTGGGTATCGCATTTTATGCGCCTAAAGTAATGATTTTTTTCTTCCTTTCATAAAAAAAGGTTTAATAGCCAGCCCATAACCTCTTAACCTACAAGAAATAAAAGGTATATGGTTTAAAAACTTGCCGCCAAAATATTTTAAAAACGGAAACAAACCCGGCTACCTTGCCTTAGGTGGAAAATTGCACCGCCATTTTAAACTTTCGCCCAAAAGGAATGGCTCCCCAAACAAAAAAAAGTGGCATTCCACCTGTCCCGATAGCCATCGGGAGAACCCGGGAGCCGCTGTTTCCAAAATAAAAAAAGGAGGCGAAAATTGCCTCCTTTGTGGTCCCACCTGGGCTCGAACCAGGGACCACCTGATTATGAGTCAGGTGCTCTAACCAACTGAGCTATGGGACCGTTGGTGATTTTATTGCTATCTGGGAGTTGAATTATTGGCTTCCTCAAGACCATCCCTGATAAAAAGGACTGCAAATGTAAAACACTTTACAAATACAGCAAAACTATTTTTTGTTATTCTCTATTTCCTGGCACAGCTCTACCAATACCCCGTGGGCCGATTTTGGGTGAAGAAATGCCACCCACTTATTATCGGCTCCCTTTTTTGGTAATTCATTTAAAAGAACATAGCCTTCTTTTCTCAGGCGTTCCATTTCCGCGCGTATGTCTGTGACCGCAAAGGCAATATGGTGGATGCCTTCGCCCCGTTTTTCGATGAATTTGGCAATCGGGCTGTTGGGAGCGGAAGCTTCAAGCAATTCTATTTTGCTTTCGCCACAGCGAAAAAAGGAGGTTTCCACCCCTTCGCTTTCCACCCGTTCCTGCTTGTACGGAGATACGCCCAACAATGTTTCGTACACTTTATTGGCCTCGGCCAGATTTTTTACGGCTATGCCTATGTGCTCTATTTTTTCCATAACTATCTTTTCAATCCCCAAAAATACAAACTAAATTCCATTGCCATATTACAGCCTTGTGCCGCCTTTAACGTTCGGTACGGTTTTATGTCCTATTTTTGCACTATGGAAGAAACCAACAGACAGAAAAAAATAGCCGGACTGCTGCAGGCCGATCTGGCCATTGTATTGCAAAATATGCTCCGTGAGGCCGGACAGCAAGGCATTCTAATTTCAGTGAGCAAGGTGAGCGTGACTACAGACCTATCCATCGCCAAGGTGTACGTAAGCGTTTTTCCGGCAGATAAGTCTACGCCCATTGTGGAGGAGCTCAACGCGGCCAAACCCAAGATCAAACACCAAATAGCCCAGCTTACCAAGCACCAACTGCGTAAAATGCCCGATCTCTCCTTTTATAATGACGACTCCCTGGAGCATATCGAAAAAATAGACAAGGCCGTCAAAGGAGGGGACGACCCCTTAAAAAATCCAGACCTGCTCCCAAAACGAAAAAAGTCATAACTTGAATTTTTCGCTCTACATTGCCAAGCGCTACCTGTTTTCAAAGAGCAGCAACAATGCCATCAATATCATCACCGGCATTGCAGCGGTGGGGGTGGTTGTGGGCGCCATGTCATTGTTTATAGTGCTTTCGGGCTTTTCGGGTCTTAAGGATTTCAGCCTTCAGTTTACCAATGTGTTTGATAGCGATCTTAAGATTTTTCCGAAGAGCGGCAAAACGATTTCCTTTTCCGAAGCACAAAAAGAGCAGCTTCAAAAGATAAGCGGTGTTGAATTCTTTTCGGAAATCATCGAGGAGCGCGTTTTTCTTCACTACAAAGGAAAAAACCACATTGCTTATATAAAAGGGGTAGATTCCCTTTACGGAAAAGTGACGCATCTGGACAGCATCATGTATTACGGTGAATGGTTTGTACCCCACCAAAACGAAGTCGTGGTGGGGCTTTCAACCATTGCGAAACTTTCCCTCGGCGTTCGCGACTACGGCGTGCCCTTGGAAATTTACGTGCCCAAAGCCGGAACCGGCCAAATAAACGTACTGGACCCCACCGATGCCTTTACAAAGGAAATGGTAGTGGTTTCGGGCGTCTATCAGGTAAACGAGGATCTGGATGCCAAATATGTTTTCTCAGACCTGGATTTTGCCCGCAACCTGTTGTGGCTCGATAGCACAAAGATTTCTTCCATTGAAATAAAGCTTTTGCCCACAGCCACCGAAGAAAGCGTTCGGGCCGACATCGAAAAAATCTTTCCCGAAGGGGTTACCATCAAAAACCGGATACAGCAGAACGACGCTCTTTACAAAATGCTGAATACCGAGAACATTGCGGTATATTTGATCTTCACTTTGGTGCTCATAATCGCCCTCTTTAACGTAATTGGCTCCATCATTATGATGGTGCTGGACAAGCGGAAAAACATCAAGACCCTTTACAACCTGGGGGCTTCCCTGCCCGAGATACGGCGCATCTTTTTCCTGCAGGGAACATTGATGACCGTATTGGGAGGCCTCCTGGGAATATTTATAGGCATCATAGCCGTTTGGGCCCAAATGGAATACGGTTTTGTGGCCATAACCAGCACCCTGGCTTACCCAGTAAAACTGAAGTTGATTAATATTCTGGTGGTATTCATAACCATAGGCATCCTCGGCATTATCGCCTCTTGGATTGCCTCGAGCCGGGTGCGGGAGCGGCTATTGCTGCAAAGTTGAAAGACTATTTATTAGATTATCAGATACTCGGGATCTGCGCCCAGACTTACCAAGGCGTCGCAGATTTCCTCGGTAAAGCTTTTGGGCCCGCATACATAAAACCGAAAGCTGAAATCGCCGATATTCTCGATCAGGAATTTTTTGTCTATCCGCCGTTCGCGGAAGCCGATGACCCCTTGGCGGGTGAACACATTTTTATAGGCCGGCCCCAACATCTTGGTAAGCTCGTCGTGCAGGATGATATCGTCCTGGGACTTGTTGGAGTACAGCAGGGCCAGATTGCGCAGGTTGCCGCTTTCAAATAGGGCCCGAAAAATGGCAATAAAAGGCGTAATGCCCGTACCGCCGGCAATAAATATACCCGGTCCCTTGTATTTTATGGTGCCAAATACATCGTGGAGCAGTAGCTCGTCGCCCGCATTCAGCTTGCCCATTTGGGCGGTTACGCCTTGGTGCTCTTCATAAATCTTGACAATAAATTCCAGATAGTCCCAATGCTGGAGCGAGGTAAAGGTAAATGGCCGTATTTTATCCTCCCATTCCGGCAGGTTGATGGAAATATGGGCCGACTGGCCCGGGGCGTACTCAAAATTGCCGGGCTTTTCCAACACAAAGCGCTTTACGTCGTGGGTGATATATTGGGTGTGTTTTATTTTAAGAGGTTGCATGGGGTTATTTCAAGAACCCCAAAGATAGCAAGGATTTATGGATAAAATTAATTATTGGCTCTAATCGATTCTTAACAAAAACCCCTGCCGCACATCAGGGGTCGGTCATAAAGTTGTGGGTGGCTTTTCCAGATTAATTTCATATTATAAAAAGATCAATATTTAGTAATTTCTTGTCTTTTAATCGAATTTATTAGATATCTTTCGAATTTAGCAGCTATATGACTCCCAGGGTAATATGAGTACAAAAAACCTGATGGTCGACCATTAAAATCAAATATTATGAAAAAATCAATATTATTTTTTATAGCTTGTATTTTAACTATAAGTTGCAGTACAGAGAAAAACAACTCACAAAGAGGCGATATTCTTGGAAAATGGAAATTGACTGCCATAAAAGACCAAGACGAAAGCATGAGCCTCACCCAGGATGATTTTGAAAACTCCAATGATATTACCATTGTATTTAAAGAGGAAGGAAATTTTGTCGGCAATACCGTCCGTAACGATTTCTTTGGCGAATATTCAGCTACCGAATCAAATAACATCCTGACTATTGAAAATTTTCAAGGAACGGAAGTTAATGAAACAGCCTGGGGGAAACTCTTTTACCGAACCATGAACAAAAATCACGATCCGTCCACAAATACCTGGAAGAACAGGTATGAAATCATCGACATCACTTTTAGATTCCATTTCTCCAAAACTGAATTTATGGAATTTAAGAAGTTGTAATGTTGCTTATTTTTTCAGTGATGCCGTCTGTGAGTTTGGATAAAAGGTTTTTTGACGGCTTTTAAACGACAAATTATTTGGTGATTTTGAAGCTGCGAATCCATAATCCCCAATACTGCGGCTAAGCTCCGTAGCTTTATGCAAATTCATAATCCCCAAACACCTGCAGGGCTTCCTCAAAAGCTTCAAAAACGGAGGCCGCGTCGTCGCTGGTTACCATTTTCATTCGGTATTCCTTAAAGTTGGGAATGCCCTTGAAGTAGTTGGTATAGTGGCGGCGCGTTTCAAAAACGCCCAGTTTCTCACCTTTCCAGTCTATGGCCATCTGTAGGTGGCGCCGGGCAGCCTCAACCCGTTCCTGCATAGTGGGCGGCGCCAGGTGCTGGCCGGTTTTAAAAAAGTGCTTCACTTCCTTAAAAAACCACGGGTACCCAATACTGGCGCGGCCAATCATGGCACCGTCCAGGCCGTATTGGTCGCGCATTTCCATGGCGCGTTCCGGGGTGTCCACATCGCCATTTCCAAAGATGGGAATGTGCATCCGCGGGTTGTTCTTTACCTCGGTAATGGGTTTCCAGTCGGCCTCGCCCTTGTACATCTGGGCCCGCGTGCGGCCGTGGATGGAAAGCGCCTGGCAGCCCACGTCCTGTAGGCGTTCGGCCACCTCGACAATTTTTATGGAGTCGTGGTCCCAGCCCAAACGCGTCTTCACTGTCACCGGCAATTTGGTGTGCTTTACCATGGCTTCGGTAAGCTTCACCATAAGGTCAATATCTTTCAATATGCCGGCACCGGCGCCTTTGCATACCACTTTTTTAACGGGGCAGCCAAAGTTGATGTCGATGATATCCGGTCCGGAAGCTTCCACAATCTCTACAGTTTTCAGCATAGAGTCGAGCACGGCACCAAAAATCTGTATGCCAACGGGGCGTTCCTTTTCATAAATATCCAGCTTCATCACGCTCTTTGCGGCATCGCGGATAAGGCCTTCGGAGGAAATGAATTCGGTATAGACCACATCGGCGCCCTGCTCCTTGCACAACGCGCGGAAGGGTGGGTCGCTCACGTCTTCCATTGGGGCGAGGAGCAACGGAAAATCAGGCAGTTGTATGTTTCCTATTTTGGGCAATGCTTTTGATTTTGGAATTGCAAAAGTAGTAAATCTCGCCAAACCAATAGTTAAAGAAGAACAAAGGCTAAAGTTGGAATTTGGATAAAGTTTGGAGTCAATTCCTTGAAATCAGGGTGGTTAATTGCCCCCCAGTCTGTCGCCTTCTGCCGTTTTGATGGCCTTGCTGTTGTCGTGAAGGCGGGCATTGCCAAAATTGTACTTAAAGCCCACACGAAACAGGCGGCTTTCGGTATTGGCGTAGAAGTAGTTGTCCTGATTGTAATATTTTGCAACCGAAGCCACGCCGTTCAGGGTGTTGAAAACATCGTCCACGCCTATGCTCAGGCTGGCGCGTTTGTCCCAAAATACCTTTTGTACCGACAGGTTTACAAAACTCTGGTTTTTAAAATGGCGGTTCCCAAAGACAAAATTGGAAATATAGCGGCCGGTAAGGTTGGCCGTAAGCGAGCGGTCCTTGGTAAGCCAAAAGTAATTGTACATTTCCACAAATTGGCCGTAGGTGTCATTTTTATAGGTTTCCGGAGCGCTTTCAAGGGCATAGAGCTCATTCACGTAATAATAGGACGAAGTAGAGGCCTGAAACCACCACCAAGGCGTGAGATAATCATAAAACAAGATATCAAAACTGTATTGATAACTCCGTATCAAATTGGCATTCACGCTTTTTAGGATGCTGTTTTCATTGTCTTGGAAGGTAAGGTAGTTTAAGTCATTTTTAATGTTTTGGTAATAAAACTCGAGGAACAGTTTATTTTTATAATCGTAGTTTATGCCCACCTTGTCCTCTATGGCCCTTTCCAGATTGGGGTTTCCGCCAATGTAATTGTTCTCGGTGATGTAATATCGAAACGGGTTGAGGCTTTCATAATTGGGCCGTTGGGTACTTCTGTTGTAAGTAAGCCCTATCCCGTGGCTTTTATTGAGTGCGTGGTGGATGGAAATTGACGGAAAAACATCAAAATACCGCTGGGTATTCACCTGGCCCAATCTTCGCGAAATGGCATCAATATGGGTATATTCGCCCCGAAGGCCGGCAGAAAGGCTCCAGCGCTCCCAGTTTTTTTCGTAATTGAGGTATTCGGCATAAATGTTTTCCACATAATTGAAATTGTTTGAGAGATCGGCATTATAAATCACGTTGCCACCTATGCCATCATAAAATCCAAGCAGGCTTTCCACATCGATCCGGCTGTACTTTAGGCCTGCTTCCACCGAGCCTTCCCAAAGGGTGGCGCCAAGATCGGCTTGCCCGGTAAAGATGTTGTTGTTCTGTTTGGAGTCTGAATAAAACCGGGTTTGGCGCAGAAAGCTGTCATCGGCCGCATAATATTCCGAATTCACCCATTGGTCCTGCCGCTTGTTGTAATAAATGTAGTTAAGAATAGCGGTTAGGGCGGCTCCCTTCTCGTTCAGTTTTCTTTCATAATCAAGCGCCAGGGCCAGATTATCCTTTTTGTAGCCCACCGTGCTAAGGGTATTGCTGGTTGAGTCCAATTGCCAAGTAGGACCATAGATAAAGGTCTTTCCGTTATTGTCATATTCGCCACTTGGCGTAAGGTTTAGGTTGGACGTTAGGCTAACGGTATTGTTGTCATCCAGGATAAAATCGAGGTTTAGGTTGGCGCTGTGGTTTTCAGAATGGGTGGTGCGGTTAAAATCGGTATTCCAATAAGACTTGGTGCTTACACCGTCTGGCTTAAAGAAACGGATATGGTTTTCATCTTCCTTATAATGCTTGCCGCGGCCATAGGTATAGCCAGCATATAGGTTTACCCAATTGTTTTTGTAGAAATGTGAAGTCCCGAATTTGTATTTGGGATATATGCCCTGTTCATAAGTCGTGTTTACGGAACCTTTATAGCCAATTGAAATGGCCCGGGAAGTGATGATGTTGAGCACGGTGCCCGCCTCGGCATCATACTTGGCCGAAGGGTTGGTAATGACCTCTATTGATTTTATATTGGTAGCATCGGTATTTTCAAGAAGTGAGACCACCTCGGTACTTGACAGATATACGCGCTTGCCGTTGATATAGATTTCGGGGGTGGAAAACTTTACCTGTATATTGCCGCCAATAACGGTAACCCCGGGCGTTTTTTTCAGCACGTCCATAGTGCTTCCCACGGCGATGGAGGTATTTTCTACCTCAAACACCAGTTTGCCGGGAGTTTTCCTTATGGTGGGCAACTTGGCAACCACTATGGTTTCATCCAACATTTGATGGTTATTTTTCATGACCACCCTGCTGAGATGTTTATCTTCGGAAATCTCCACATTTTCAAGATGTTCCTCAAAACCTATATAACTAAAATGAAGTGAATAGCGTCCCGGGGGGAGTTCCCTGAAAAGAAAATATCCCTTTTCATCGGTGCTCGTGCCCTTCAGCGGGCTCTCCGCATCGGCTTGGTAGGCGAGTATATTGACGAAGGATAAAGGCCTCTGGTCCTCATCGGTCACATTCCCAGAAAGTTGAAAATTCTGCGCCAGCATCATAGTTGATTGCAGGCAAAACAGAAGCATAAAATATCGTGTCATAACATAAGTAGATATCTTGGGGCGACACCCTTTACTATGATTCTTGTCTGGGGAGAAATATAATACCGCTCGCCAAATGAGGCAATTCGGTTTACAAATATGTTAAAAATATATTAATTACAGTATTTCACAACCTATTTTTTTTTGACTCTTTTGCCCAATCCACAATTTGTGGTGCTTTTAATCTATATTTGCACCCAAGAGCACGTAGAAGGAAGTTATATGAAGCACATTCGCAATTTTTGCATTATCGCCCACATTGATCACGGAAAAAGTACCTTGGCAGACCGACTATTGGACGCCACAGGCACAGTGACCGCCCGTGAGAAACAGGATCAATTGCTGGACAGCATGGACCTGGAGCGGGAGCGCGGCATTACCATAAAGAGCCACGCCATCCAGATGGAATATGTCTACCAGGGCGAAAAATATACCTTAAACCTTATCGATACGCCCGGCCACGTCGATTTTTCATACGAGGTGTCCCGGTCCATCGCCGCCTGCGAGGGGGCCCTGCTCATTGTTGACGCGGCACAGAGCATACAGGCCCAAACCATTTCAAACCTGTACCTCGCCCTGGAAAACGACCTGGAAATAATCCCCGTGCTCAACAAAGTAGATTTGCCCAGCGCCAACCCCGAGGAGGTGACCGACGATATTGTTGATCTATTGGGCTGCAAGCCCGAGGAGGTGATTCCCGCCAGTGCCAAAACGGGAATAGGCATTGATGAAATCCTCCACGCCATCGTAGAACGCATACCAGCACCCAAAGGCAATCCAGACGAGCCCTTGCAAGCTTTGATCTTTGACTCGGTCTTCAATCCCTTCCGTGGGGTCGAGACCTATTTCAGGGTGCTCAATGGCGAAATAAAAAAAGGGCAGCACATTAAGTTTATGGCTACCGGCAAAAGTTATTTTGCCGATGAAGTGGGCACCTTAAAATTGAAACAATTACCGAAAGAGGTAATAAAAACCGGAGATGTGGGCTACCTCATCACGGGAATCAAGGAAGCTAAGGAAGTAAAGGTGGGCGATACCATCACCGATGCCAAAAACCCCACAAAAAACATGATAGAAGGCTTTGAGGACGTAAAGCCCATGGTCTTCGCCGGCATCTATCCCGTAGACACCGAAGATTACGAGGAACTGCGAAACTCTATGGAAAAGCTGCAGTTGAACGATGCCTCCCTGGTCTTTACCCCCGAGAGCTCGGCCGCGCTGGGCTTTGGGTTCCGTTGTGGTTTTTTGGGGATGCTGCATCTCGAAATAATCCAGGAAAGGCTGGAGCGCGAGTTTGATATGACCGTGATTACCACAGTGCCCAACGTGTCTTACCACGCCTTTACCAACAAGGAGCCAGATACCGTCATCATGGTCAACAACCCCTCTGACCTGCCAGACCCTTCCAAACTGAACCGCGTAGAGGAGCCCTATATCAAGGCTACCATTATCACCAAATCAGACTTTGTAGGCTCGGTCATGTCACTTTGTATCGAAAAAAGAGGCGAGATCACCAACCAAACCTATCTCACCACCGAAAGGGTAGAGCTTACCTTTGATATGCCCCTGGCCGAGATAGTCTTTGATTTTTATGACCGATTGAAGACCGTCTCCAAAGGATATGCCTCCTTTGATTATGCGCCCATCGGGATGCGCCCATCGCATCTGGTAAAGGTAGACGTACTGCTGAACGGCAACACCGTTGATGCCCTATCGGCACTATTGCACCGCGACAATGCCTATGATATCGGTAAAAAGATGTGCGAAAAACTGAAGGAGCTCATCCCCCGACAGCAATTTGACATTCCTATCCAGGCGGCCATCGGTTCAAAGATTATTGCCCGGGAAACCGTAAAAGCACTTAGAAAAGACGTTACCGCCAAATGTTACGGCGGCGATATTTCGCGCAAGCGGAAGCTTCTGGAAAAGCAGAAAAAAGGAAAGAAACGCATGCGCCAGGTAGGCAATGTGGAAATTCCGCAGGAAGCCTTTATGGCGGTGCTAAAGTTGAATGACTAATCTCTTGGGCTAAGCGCCACAATCTGCACCCGCATCCTCAAGCCCTTGAATATAGACATCATAGGGAGTCCCCGTGTTTTGCCCGTTGACCGAAGCACTGCCGTCGCTTTCCCTGCAAACCTGAAAATCTGAGGTTTCGGTCGAGCTGCAGGTAACGCAGCTTACCTCCTCATCCTTTTTACACGAGAAGAGGACCAAAAAACAGGTGAAGAGCAGCAATAAGCTTTGGGTTTTCATAATGGAATAGGTTTTCTGTAAAAAGTGAAACGCCCCTGATCTACATTTATTTCGATGCCTTGGCGCCGTTTTCCTTACGGGTGGCATTTACCACGTCTTCAAAATCCATGGGTTTTCCCAAATAAACCAGGCTACTGCCTTCTTCAACCTCCAATTCGGTGGGAGAAGTGATCAGGTCCAAAAACCCGTTGGGATGTTTCAGGAAAAGAGGTATGGCATCTTCATCTTCCCCCACAATGTTCAGCACCCGCAAAAATTGGTTATGGCTTTCCACGGGAATTTCCTGTATTGACGGAAAATCGCGCGCCACTTCGGTAAAGCGGTTATAGTCGTGGGTATATGAAAAAAGTTCGCGAGCCGAAAGGTTCTCCCTATTGCGCATCTCTTCCGAAGTCATGAGCCTAAAGGTTCCATTCTCGCCGAAGTATTTTCCAAAACGGCTAATGGCTTGCTTGTTTATTTCATCGTTGCCGGTCATGGCCAGCAAATAGCCTACGTCGTTCAATTCGATATTGTCGGTAAGGTCGTCGGCATAAATGTCGGAAGTAAAGGCCTCGAGTCCCAGCTCACTGGCCCGGTTGATATTGAGCTGGTTGCTATCTGCCAGCACCACGTGCCGTCCGTTTTTTTGAAGGTAGGTAGCAATAAGTCTTGATACCTTGGAGGCGCCCACCATCAATATTCCTTCCGATTTTTTTAGAAGCACCCCTAACCAGGCGGCCATCATCCTGGCCGATACCGCGTTTATGATGACCGTGACCAGCACCACCGAAAATACCAGCGGGGTTATATACTCGGCCCCCACAACGCCTTTTTGCACCAATTTGGTCCCGAAAAGGGATGAAATACCTGCCGCCACGATACCGCGGGGCCCAATCCAACTTATAAAGATCTTTTCATTGACGTTTAATGACGAACCAATGGTGCTCACAAAAACCGAAAGCGGCCGCAAGCAGAAAATAACCACGGCCAACAAAATGGCGGTTCGCCAGTTATAGACCAGCAAGAGATCATCAACACTTATATTGGCCGCCAGCAAAATAAAGAGGATAGACACCAGCAGTACACTGAGCGATTCCTTGAAATAGAGCAATTCCTTGAGGTTGGGCAAATCATTGTTGCCCAGGAACATGCCCATCACCACCACGGCTAGCAGACCTGATTCATGGGCAAATATATCGCTCAATACAAATACCGCCATCACCGTAGAAAGGGCCACTACATTGCTCAAATAATGGGGTACCAATTTCTTTTTAACGGTTAAGAGTAGAGCATATCCGGCGGCAATGCCAAAAACCATCCCGATAAGCACGATCTTTCCAAAATCGAGCAGGGCTTGTTTGGTATAGCCAGAATCGCCTTCCACGCTTATAAATTCATATACCAACACCGCCACCAGGGCCCCGATAGGATCAATCAAAATTCCTTCCCAGCGCAACACCGCGGCCACATTTTTCTTAAGGGGAATATTCCTGAGGATAGGTTGGATAACGGTAGGGCCCGTCACAATTATCAAGGCTGAAAACAAAAAGGAAATGCGCCAATTAAGGCCAAAAATATAATGGGCTGCCACCCCGGCACCGGCAAAGGTAATAACCGCTCCTATGCTTATGAGCCGGCCTATGGCCCCGCCCACCTTGGTAGCCTCGCTCCTTTTGAGGGTGAGTCCGCCTTCAAAAAGGATAACCCCAACGGCCAGCGAAACAAAGTAAAAAAGATTCTCATCGGGGAAAAGACCATTTTCGCCATTCCAGATTGGCTGGATCCACTGGCTACCATCGGCAGACATAAAGGTGGAAAGCGGCCCCACAAACAACCCGATAAGAATTAAGGGTAAGATGGCCGGAATTTTAAACTTCCAAGCGACCCACTGGGCCAAGATTCCAAGAATGATAATTCCAGCGAGTTCTACCATAAAATCAGGTTTTGGGTAAATAAAAGATTTTTTGCTCGCGCAAAATAATAATGATTTGTTAAAAATAGTATAATTAATTTATACTACCCATTGGGTGTGTAACGCTTTTATTAATTTGCGACTCATTTCTTCATGATTATGAATCTATTCCCTATCGAGGCCGGCAATTTTAAACTTGATGGCGGGGCCATGTTTGGCGTAGTGCCCAAGACCCTGTGGAGCCGGACCAATCCGGCAGACCAAAACAATATGATAGACATGGCGGCCCGCTGCCTGTTGATAGAGAACGGCAACCGGCTTACCCTTATTGATACCGGAATGGGCAACAAGCAGAGCGAAAAATTCTTTGGATATTATCATCGTTGGGGAGATCACAACCTGGAAGATTCTCTGAAAAAATACGGTTTCCATCCCGATGATATCACCGACGTCTTCCTCACGCATCTCCATTTTGACCACTGCGGCGGAAGCATTCAGTGGAACAAGGACCGTACGGGCTATGAGCCGGCGTTTAAAAACGCTACCTTCTGGAGCAATGAGGATCATTGGCAGTGGGCCACCCAGCCCAATCGCCGTGAAAAAGCTTCTTTTTTAAAGGAAAATATCCTTCCCATGCAGGAAAGTGGCCAATTGAAATTTATTTCAAAGCCCAATTCCGATTTTGCCCAGCCCAACGAAATGGATTTCGGAATCCTCTTTGTTGACGGCCATACCGATAAGCAAATGATTCCGCATATAAACTACAAGGGAAAAACCCTGGTATTTGTGGCCGATTTACTGCCCACCGCAGGCCATCTGCCCCTGCCCTACGTAATGGGTTATGATACCCGACCGCTGCTCACCCTTCCCGAGAAGGAAAAATTTCTTGACAAGGCGGCCAAAGACAATTTCTATCTCTTTTTGGAACACGACGCCCACAACCCCATCATTACGGTACAAAACACCGAAAAAGGCGTTCGGCTCAAAGAGACCTATTCGCTTACAGATTTTTTTAACTAATATAATTTCCAAAATGAAAATTTTTAAACTCTCCCTCTTTGCAGTTGCCTTGGCAGCTGTTATGTCCAGTTGCGGCAGTGGTGCGGCAATCGTGGCAACTCCCATCGCCAATATCGATAACAACCCGCTAAAGGTGGTACCCCTTGACGAGGAACAGCTTAAGCGCTGGCCTGCCATGGATCTGGTGACCGATACCGTGCCCGGTATGAGCGTGGAAAAAGCCTATACCGAATTGATCAAAAAACGCAAGGGCGAAACCGTGATAGTAGGCGTGATAGACAGTGGCGTTGACATTGACCACGAAGACCTTAAAAACGTTATCTGGACCAACCCGGGGGAGATACCCGGAAACGGAATAGATGATGACAACAACGGGTTTATTGATGACGTACACGGGTGGAACTTTCTGGGAGACATTACCGGCGAGAACATGGAATATGTTCGCATTATACGAAAATTGAAGCCTAAATATGAAGGGAAGAATGAATCCTCCATAAGCGCTGCCGACAGAAAGGAATACGCCCTCTATCAAAAAGCCAAGGCAGAATATGAAAAAGAAGCTACCGAAACCCTGACCAACAAAAACCGCTATGAACAAATGCTTTCCCAATTGGTACCGGCCCATGAGACCATGGTCCAAAAACTGGGAAAGGAAGACTATACCCAAGAAGACCTCTCCAAGATTTCAAACCCCACGCCCCAAGAGCAGCAGCAGATTGCCATGTTGAGCCAAATGCTCAACTTTGCCGACTCTATTCCCGAAGTGGTGGATGAATTGCAGCGCGGCATCACTTATTTTAACGATAGAATGGAAAACAATTTCAATATGACCAAGGATTTCCGAAGTGTATTGGGCGATGATCCAGAGGATATCACAGACGATGTATATGGCGATAACAATGTGGCCGGTCCAGACCCCACAAGGGAAAACGTAAAACACGGCACCCACGTGGCCGGCATCATTGCTGCCCAGCGCAACAATGGTATTGGTATGGATGGGGTAGCAAACAACGTAAAGATTATGGCCGTGCGCGCCGTACCAGACGGGGACGAGTATGATAAGGATATAGCCCTGGCCATCCGCTATGCAGTAGACAATGGCGCCAAGGTGCTCAACACCAGTTTTGGGAAATATTATTCCCCCCACGCAGATTGGGTGTACGACGCCATCAAATATGCCGCAGAGCACGATGTACTTATCGTAAATGCCGCCGGCAATGACGGGCTTGACCTTGATACGGTAAACGTATACCCCAATGACCAGTTTGACAATGGCGATGAAATCTCCAATTCCTTCATCACCGTAGGTGCCCTCAATTATGAGTACGGCAGCAATATGGTGGCCAACTTCTCAAACTATGGCAAGACCAACGTTGACGTATTTGCCCCTGGGGTGAAAATATGGTCAACCACGCCATTGAATACTTACCAATTCTTACAGGGAACTTCTATGGCCTCACCAGAAGTAGCTGGCGTGGCCGCAATGATCAGATCGTATTACCCAAAACTGTCGGCAGAACAGATAAAGCAAATTTTAATGGATAGCGGCCTTACCACCAATGCACAAGTGGTACTTGGGGGCGATCCTTCAAATACCGATTCATTCGCCAATATTTCAAAATCGGGCAAGATGGTCAATATGTACAACGCCATTATTATGGCCGATAAAATGTCATTGCAATGAAACAGGTTGTAACGGTATTTCTAGCCGCCCTTAGCTTTATTTCGGTTCAGGGGCAAGACAAGGATTGCTATTGGCAGCAAGAGGTTGATTATAAAATGGACATCCAGATGGATGCCGAAAAATATCAATACAAGGGTACCCAAGAGCTGCAATACACCAATAATTCACCCGATACCTTAAACAAGGTTTTTTACCACTTATATTTTAACGCATTCCAGCCTGGAAGTGAGATGGATGTGCGGTCGCGAACCATTGTTGATCCCGATAGTCGCGTTACCGACCGAATTTCAAAGCTCTCGCCTGCGGAAATTGGCTACATCAAGCCCACCTTGTTAACGCAGGACGGAAAGGCGGTTAATTATGTGATAAAAGGAACCGTAATGCAAGTGATGCTAAACGAGCCTATTTCACCAGGAGCCAGCACCGTTTTCCACATGGAATGGGATGCGCAAGTGCCCGTACAGATAAGACGCTCGGGAAGGAATAATGCCGGGGGCGTGGCCCTCACCATGACCCAATGGTATCCTAAACTGGCCGAATACGATTTTGAGGGTTGGCACGCCGACCCTTATATTGGGCGCGAGTTTTATGGGGTGTGGGGCAATTATGATGTAACCATAACCATTGATGCCGATTATACTATTGGCGGCACAGGCTACCTTCAGAATCCCACTGAGGTGGGCCACGGCTATACCCCGCCCGGCCAAAAATGGATGAAACCCAAAAAAGGAAAATACACTTGGCACTTTCTGGCTCCAGATGTACACGACTTTGCCTGGGCGGCAGACCCAGACTACGTTCATGACACCTATCCCGGACCCAACGGCGTAACCCTTCATTTCTTTTATAAAAACAATCCTGAAATTGCCGAAAACTGGAAAAACCTTCAGCCGAAGACCGCGGCCCTGATGGAATTTTTCAATGAACACGTAGGCCCCTATCCTTACGAACAGTATTCCGTGATACAGGGAGGCGACGGCGGCATGGAATATGCCATGTGCACCATGATCACTGGGGAACGCAAATTTGAAAGCTTGGTAGGCGTTACGGCCCACGAGCTTGCCCATTCCTGGTTCCAATTTGTGCTTGCCACCAACGAGAGCAAACACGAGTGGATGGATGAAGGCTTTACCTCCTACATTTCTGACGAGGCCATAAACTACGTAATGGAACAAAACAATCCCAACCCGCACGCGGGCTCCTACCGCAGCTATTTCTTTATGGCCAGCAGCGGGCAAGAGCAACCCATGACCTCCCACGCAGACCGCTATGCCACCAACCGGGCTTATGGGGTAAATGCGTACAGCAAAGGTTCGGTGTTTTTAGTGCAGCTGGGATACATCGTAGGCCCCGAAAATCTTTCGAAAACATTGAAAAGATATTTTAAAGATTTCAAATTCAAACACCCAACCCCCAACGATTTTATCCGTACGGCCGAAAAGGTTTCGGGTTTTGAACTGGATTGGTACCTGACCGATTGGACCAAAACCACCAATACCATCGATTATGGAATTAAAACCGTGGAAGCTTCTGTCTCGGGCACTGCCATTACCTTGGAAAGAATCGGGTTGATGCCTATGCCCATTGACCTGTACGTGACCTATGAAGATGGTTCGCAGGAATTGTTTTACATTCCCCTTCGGATGATGTGGGGCGAGAAGCCCAATCCATTTTCCAATTTGGAAAGAACTACGTTGCCGGACTGGCCCTGGGCATTTCCAACCTATACCTTTGAAATCAATAACGGCAAAAAGGTGAAAAACATGATGATTGATGCCACCCGTAGAATGGCCGATATTAACCCGGAAAACAATATTTGGGAGGCAGAATAGCGATTAAACTGCCAAAAAACCAAGTTTATTGACCTCAAAGGTTGTTATGACCTTTGAGGTCTTTCTTTTTATATATTTACCCGATGGATCAAAAGTTTCCAAAAAACGAAAAATTAAAAAGTTCCAAGACCATTGAGCGGTTGTTTGCGGAGGGAAAAAGTTTTTCAAATTTCCCCCTAAAAATCTATTTTCTGCCCGAGGACGGCAGTGGTAACCATCAAGCGGCTTTTGCCGTTCCGCGGAGGAATTTCAAATCGGCCGTTACCCGCAACCGGATCAAAAGACAATTGCGCGAAGCCTATCGCCTAAACAAACACGGGATTAAAAACATTCACGGCAGGAAAATTGTGATGCTATTTCTATATTTGGATAAATCGAAACCGCAATACGCCACCTTGGACCGGGCCATGGTAAAATTGCTAAAAAAATTAAATGATGAAATGGATACTGGGTAGCTTACTACTGCTCTCCTTGGCTTGCAATCAAGGGCAGGACGGTTATGATGGAGCTGCAGATGCAATTCCTGCTGCTGGAGAAGTCATGGAAGAGGCGGCCCTGGTGAAGCAAACGGCGGTACCCCTTCCCGAGGACCAAAAAATAATAAAAACTGCGCATCTCTCCTTTGAAACCGATGATGTAAACGCCACCCACCAGAAAATACTGCAATTGGCCAGCCAATACCGTGGCCTGGTGCAACGTGATAACAGCGGAAAATCATACAACCGCATTTTTCGGACCCTTACCGTAAGAATTCCCACTGAAAATTTTCAGCCTTTTTTGGATGACATCTCCAAAGGGGTAGATTATTTTGACCAAAAGCAGATCACCAGGCAAGATGTAACCGAGGAATTTGTTGACCTTCAAGCCAGGCTAAAGACGAAACGCGAATTGGAAAAACGCTACCTTCAATTGTTGCAAAAAGCAAACAACGTAAAGGACATGCTCGATATAGAGCGCGAGCTGGCCAACATCAGGGAGGAGATTGAAGCCAGACAGGGAAGGCTGCAATACCTCCAAAACCAGGTTTCCATGAGCACCGTACATCTCGAATTTTATAAAACCACGGCCGAAACGGGCATCACCCAATCCTACGGCCAAAAAATAAAAAATGCCCTCAGGGGCGGTTGGAATGGGGTTTCTGTAGTTTTTTTGGGTATTTTATACCTTTGGCCACTATTCGTTTTTGTGGTAATTTTGGTTGCAATCCTCCGTTTCTTTCTCAAGCGCCGGAAAAAGAAATAGACCACAAACAATTCAAATAGATTATTTTCCGTTAGCTTCGGAAATTCTATACATCAGATTCAACTGGGGTTTTAGGAAGCCTTTCAGTCAATAAAAAATTTTCAGAAAAATGAAAAAAAGAATCCTTCTTCCCGTCATAGCCGCAGGTATATTCTTCACCACGGTGAGCTTTAAAAGTGATTTCTTTGAAATTGCCAAGCAAATTGAGATTTTCACAACCCTTTTTAAGGAACTCAACATGAATTATGTTGACGAGGTAACGCCGGCTACCTTAATGGACAAGGCCATAAAAGGGATGCTGGACGATCTAGACCCCTATACCGTC
>CAYSLM010000003.1:20707-43880 GCA_964431895.1 uncultured Aequorivita sp. | reverse complement strand
AAAAACAACAAGACAAAATACACGGCCATCGCCCAGTAGCTGTGCAAGGGGTGGAAGTTGATGCTGCAACGGCCGGGGTCAAAGATTGGATTTGCCCACAGGTGGTCCACATCAACCAGCATAGTGGCCAGCATGATCAGCCAGGCCTTTTTCCATTCTTTTCTGAAAAAGATATACGCAATCAATCCCGGGGCTAAAAGGTGCAGGCTGTAATGGACTAGGGTTTGGAGCATTGGGCACTTCAGTATTTACGCCTTCAAAGATATTGAAATATAGCAGGAACTTGTTTGAAGGAAAGCTGCAATCATGGAAAACCTCCTTTGCCGTTTGTCGATGAAATCATTTTTTATTTTGAAATTATATTTTCCCAAACTACATTTAGAACAGTAAAACCACAAAAAGGCCATCATCTCCCCCTAGTCGGCCTTTGGCGTTTTCTATAAAACATTTTGGGTCTAAAACCAAAAGGTTCTGTAATACAATTGGTAACGCTCAAGGGCACTTACACTATCATTTTTAGGAATTTTTATTTATTCATTAACCTTAATTCTTTTTAGTATGGCTATTAAGTATAGATTAGTCGAAAAAGGGCAGCCCGGCGTAGCTGGCGGCGGCACCAAAAAATGGTATGCCAACGTTGTAAATGATGGCGAACTAAACATTGACGACCTTGTGTCTGAAATTGAGAAATTCAGTGCTTTGAGCGAGCCCGATATCAAGGGGGTCATCATAGCGCTTGAAAACGTAATCCAAAAGGCGCTGGCCGACAGCAAGATCATACGTCTTGAACAATTGGGATCACTCTACCCCACCATAAGCAGCAGCCCGGCAGACACCCAGGAAGACTTTGTTGCCAAGACTATGATCAAAAAAGTAGGCGTGCGCTACCGTGCCGGTAAACGCATCACAGACTCTATGCGAAACGCTGGTTTCCAGAAAGAAACGTAAACGGCGCCTTTTCTTTTTAAAAACCACACGTGGTTTTGCATGAAACCACACGTAGTTTTGCCCAAAACCACACGTAGTTTTTACCGAAACCACGTGTGGTTTTTTATGGACCGTATTTACTGGCTGTTCGGAACGGTGTGCTACTTTTTGCATAGCTCGGGTTTGTGTTTAAAAGCGAAGATTTTTTTTTAAAGAAAATAAATCTTAAGTCGGGATAGTGGGGCCGGCACGAGCGGGACGCTCGCCGTAGCGGGGAGCGAATATCAGGAGAAGAAAATAAGTAGATAAAGTGTTCAACTTATTTTCTCTCGATTTCACTCCACCCCCTCCATCAAAATCCCCAACATCTCAATAGCCGCATCACTTATGCGGGTGCCAGGGCCATAGACGGCGGCAGCGCCGGCATCAAAAAGATATTGGTAGTCCTGTGCGGGAACCACCCCGCCCACGATGACCATAATATCCTCACGGCCATATTTTTTTAAGGCTTCTATAACTTGTGGCACCAGGGTTTTGTGGCCTGCGGCAAGCGAGGAAACCCCGAGGATGTGTACGTCGTTTTCCACGGCCTGTTTGGCGGCTTCGTCTGGGGTTTGGAAGAGGGGGCCTATATCTACGTCAAAACCTACATCGGCATAGCCCGTGGCTACTACCTTGGCGCCGCGGTCGTGTCCGTCCTGCCCCATTTTGGCAATCATAATACGGGGGCGGCGGCCGTCCAGTTGGGCAAACCTGTCTGCCATCTGCCTTGCCTTTTCAAAACTTTCATCCTGTTTCATTTCTTTGCTATAAACGCCACTAAAGGAGCGTATTTGTGCCTTGTACCTGCCGAATTCCTCTTCCATTGCCGAAGAAATTTCGCCAAGGGTGGCCCTGTGGCGGGCGGCTTCTATGGCTAAAGCTAACAAATTTCCTTTACCGGTCTTTGCGCATTCGGTGATTTCTTCCAAAGCCTTTTGCACCTTTTGGGCATCGCGGGTGGCCTTAATTTGGTTTAGGCGTTCTATTTGGGCCGTTCGTACTTTTTTGTTGTCCACATCAAGAATCTGCAGCGGATCTTCCTTTTTCAGCCGGTATTTGTTTACGCCCACAATAATGTCCTTCCCGCTATCTATACGGGCCTGCTTTCTGGCGGCGGCTTCCTCAATGCGCAGTTTGGGGATGCCGGCCTCAATGGCCTTGGTCATACCGCCAAGGTCTTCCACTTCCTGGATGAGGGCCCATGCCTTGTCGGCAATTTGGTTGGTAAGGCTTTCTACGTAATAACTGCCCGCCCACGGATCAACGGTGCGGGTAATTTCCGTTTCGGTTTGAAGAAATAGTTGGGTGTTTCGGGCGATACGCGCCGAAAAATCCGTTGGCAGGGCGATGGCCTCGTCCAAAGCGTTTGTATGCAGCGATTGCGTTCCGCCAAAGGCAGCGGCGGCAGCTTCAATTGCGGTGCGGGCCACGTTGTTGAAGGGGTCCTGCTCGGTAAGGCTCCAACCACTGGTCTGACAGTGGGTGCGCAGGGCAAGCGATTTTTCGTTCTGTGGGTTGAATTGTTTTACGATCTTGGCCCACAGCATTCGGGCGGCACGCATCTTGGCTATTTCCATAAAGTGGTTCATCCCAATGCCCCAAAAAAAGGAAAGCCGGGGGGCAAAACTGTCTATGTCCATCCCGGCCTTTATTCCCGTGCGGATGTATTCCAGCCCGTCGGCCAGGGTATAGGCCAACTCAATATCGGCCGTGGCCCCTGCCTCCTGCATATGGTAGCCGGAGATGGAGATGCTGTTGAACTTGGGCATGTTTTTGGAAGCAAACCCAAATATATCGCTGATGATCCGCATAGAAGGCGTGGGCGGGTAGATATAGGTATTGCGCACCATAAACTCCTTGAGGATATCATTTTGGATGGTGCCGGAAAGCGCTTCGGTTGCCACGCCTTGTTCCTGGGCGGCAACAATATAAAAGGCCATAATGGGAAGCACCGCCCCGTTCATGGTCATGGAAACGCTCATTCTGTCGAGTGGAATCTGGTCAAAAAGAATTTTCATGTCCTCAACGCTGTCAATGGCCACGCCGGCCTTGCCCACGTCGCCTTCCACCCTGGGGTGATCGCTGTCGTACCCGCGATGGGTGGCCAGGTCAAAAGCCACCGAAAGCCCTTTTTGGCCAGCAGCTAGGTTTCTTCGGTAAAATGCGTTGCTATCCTCGGCGGTTGAAAAGCCGGCATACTGGCGGATGGTCCACGGCCGACGGACGTACATGGTTGAATACGGCCCGCGCAGGTATGGCGGTATGCCGGCCGCGAAACTAAGATGGCCAAGCGCCTGAATATCGGCGGCCGTGTATTGATTTTTGATGGGGATTTCTTCGGCGGTGGAGAAGGTTTTGGGTTCCTGACGACCGGGTTCCTTGGGTTCATTCCCAGACAGGGCCGATTCATTTTTCTTTTCCTGGCTACCTTCCACCGGGCCCAATTGTATATGTTGTAAATCTTTTCGCATAGCGCTATTTCTTCAATCTAACAAAAAGCTTGAAAGGTTCAAAGTATGATATAAGGAATTTATGGGATTAATTTCCTATCCATATCCTTTCTATACTTTGCCATCCCATAAACACTCCAAAACCCAACAGGATTATAGATACTATTATAATGAGGACTTGGAAATATTTATGCGAGGTCAATTTTTTATAACGGGTCAACAGGGCCAAGCCCAGCCCGATAAAGATCATTCCTACTACGGTTCCTAAAACTGCGTTGTCCATGATTCTTGTTTTAAACGTTCTTGTTCGGTAAATTCAGCAATCCGCCTTTCAACTATAGGCTCAATAAGTGTCTTTTGGGGCCTGTGTTTTACAAAGGGGAATAGTTCCAGTTCCTCCTTCATCCTATCGCTTTTATTTGGATGGTAATTGGTTCCCAACAACCTGAGCTGTCCCTCATCAAAGCGTTGCTGCTCTTTTTGGGCACTTTCCCTTATTTTTTTCTGGATAGTGCCGTTCTTAAGCTGGTGAAGGAGGCCGCCGCCCTTTTCTATTTCCTTAAAGAGAGTCAGGGCTTTTTCCGCCAGTTCTTGGGTAAGGCTTTCTATATAGTAGGTTCCGTCGGCAGCATTGCTCACGGTATCAAAATAACTTTCGTGCTTTAGGATGAGCAATTGGTTGCGGGCAATGCGCTCGCCAAACTCATTGCTTTTGTGATACAGGGCGTCATAAGGTAAATTATAAACCGTGTTTGCCCCGCCCAAAACGGCACTCATACACTCGGTGGTACTGCGCAGTAGGTTTACGTTGTAGTCATAGAGGGTCTTGTTGCGTTTTGAAGGAGTGGCAACAATATGGCAATTTTGCGCTGCGCCGTATTCCGCGGCCAAGGCGGCGTACAGTTTGCGCAGGGCACGGATTTTTGCTATTTCGAAGAAGTAGTTTGGGCCCATGGCCAGGTAGAAGGTCAAACTTACAGACTGCTTCGTTTCACCCGCCAGGTGGTTTAAATACTCATTGGCGTGCGCCAGTGAATAGGCCAATTGCTGTACGATATTGGCCCCGGCATTTTGGTAAAGTGTACCATCAACCGAAAGCAGATGCTCCTGGGGATATTTCTGAAAGACAGCTTCGATAATGTGGTGATCTTCCTTTTGGCTGTGGAACCAATTCCCCGTACGGGCCAGATTGCCAATGATATCGAGACCGTAATATACGGTGGCTTTCCTTTGGCTAAAGAAAGAAATAAGAAGGTTGTAAAATGCTTCGGAAAGAAAAGATAGGTTCAAATAGATGGGTGCCTTCTCAAAGGGAAAATTTTGAAACACCTTTTCCGGTTCAAATTCCTTTTCAGCAGAAAAAACCAAGCTTTCAGCCCCGCGGTTTAGGGCATCAAGGGCAAGGCTTGAGGCTATGTTTTCGTCATCAATAAAGATATGCTGCCCGATCTGCCAGGAATGGGGCTGGCCGGGAATGGCCGCAAACCCCTGCTTAAAGTCATCCTGATGGTAAAAGGGCTTTACGTGCACGCCTTCAGGGCTTTGCCAGACTAGGGTTTCATTGTAATCGGCGCCCTTAAGCTCGTACTGTATCTTTTGTTTCCATTGTTTTGCAGAAACTTGGTCAAATTCCTCAAATAGAAAAGTACTCATGGTTTTTCATCATTTTTGATGCTGTCCTCGTGCTCAATTATATAAATATCCTCATATTCTTTCTTAAGGTAATACTTTTCGCGTGCAAATTTTTCCATCTCGTTGCTATCCTCCATTTTTTCAATGAAGGCTCGATCGTGCTCTATTTCCTTTTGATAGAATTCGGCGTTGTCCTGAAGGGCATCAATCTCGCTGTCCAGTTCGTGGTGGATGAGAAAGGAATTGGCATCAAAAAAGAACATCCACACCACAAATAGCACCAGGATAAGCACGTATTTATTGCTTATGAACCTAACCCATTTTTTTTGTATAAATTCCTTAAAGCTCACGATTCGGTATAACTTATTTTTTGGTGTATGATGCTACGTATCACGTCAACGGCCACGGTATTGTACTTATTGGTGGGGATGATGATGTCTGCAAATTCCTTTGTAGGCTCAATAAACTGCTGGTGCATGGGTTTGAGCGTATTCTGGTAGCGCTGCAGCACTTCCTCCAGGTCTCGGCCGCGGGTGGCTATATCGCGCTTTAACCGTCGTATCAACCGCTCGTCGCTGTCTGCGTGCACGAATATCTTTATATCAAACATTTCCCTGATCTCGGGGTGCGACAGGATCAAGATACCCTCTACAATGATTACTTTTTTGGGGAAGGTGGTAATGGTCTCGCCTGTTCTGTTGTGCTCCACAAACGAATAGACAGGCTGCTCAAAGGAATTGCCTTGTCTGAGCTCCATTAAATGGCTTACCAACAGGTCAAAATCAATAGCTTTGGGGTGATCGAAATTAATTCTTTTCCGGTCTTCGAAAGACAGGTGGCTGGTGTCGTGATAGTAGGAATCTTGTGAAATGACGCAAACTTCATCTGCGGGGAGTTCTGCAATAATTTGGTCGACCACTGTGGTCTTGCCGCTTCCGGTTCCACCGGCGATGCCGATAATGAGCATAGGGTAAAGGTTTTTACAAAGGTAGGGAAAAGGGTTGCAGGTTTCAAGTATCGGGTTTCAAGTTTTGAACACGCGGCAAACTACCTTCCGAAATGGAGAAATTTGGATTGGGTTTTCAATTTCGTTTCGGTTATACATTTCTTCATTATTTTTGAAGTCTTTTAGATTTTCAATGGAAACAATTCTGCTACATCCCTCCTATTTCCCTTCCATAGAAGCCATGGCCGCCATGGTTCAGGCAAATAATGTTGTTTTTGAGGTACAGGACAACTACCAAAAGCAAACCTATCGCAATAGGGCCTATGTGGCGCACAGCAACGGCAAATTGTTGTTGAACGTACCCATAAAGCACAACAAGGACGGGAAACGGCAAAAAACGGCGGAGGTAATGGTTGAAAATGATTTCCCCTGGCAGCAACAACACTGGAAAAGCTTACAGAGCGCCTACCGCACCTCGCCTTTTTTTGAATTTTATGAAGATGAGATAGCGCCTCTTTTTACCGAACCCGTAGAGAACTTAATGGCCCACAATTTTAAAATCATCCATCTGTTGTGCGATTTGTTGGGAGTAGATCTCAATTATACAAAAACCGAAACCTTCCAAACCCAGCCGGAAATTGCCGATCTACGGTTTTTGGTCGATGCCAAAAGGGAAACTTCCTTTCATCCCGAAACATATATCCAGGTACACGGGGCCAACCATCCCTTTTTGCCCAACTTGTCGGTTTTGGACCTTCTATTTAACGAAGGCCCCAATGCGCTGGCCTATTTGGAAAGCTCGCCACTACCGTATGCGGGCGGGCTGGGCCAATATGGCTTATCGAGTTAAGCATTACTCTGGTGCCCTAGCCTCACCACCCTATCGTGGCCTGAATGGCATAATGGTCTGAGAATGTTCTTTCCATCGTATTGAAAGTGAGGATATCAAGGCCCTGTGAAGCAAAGATATAATCGATGCGCATGGGGTAACCTTCAAACTTGAAAGTGGTACCCAGACCGTTTCCGCGTTCGCGGAAGGCATCCTGCATCCCATCCTTTAACTTCCGATAACTATAGGAGAAAGGCGTATTGTTGAAATCGCCGCAAATCAGCACGGGGTGTTTTGCCTTTTGTTTGTGAGCCAGGATGGCCCCCACCTGTTTTTGTTGTTGGGCAAAGGCGTGTGACACCCTTCGGCGCAGCTTTTGGTTGTCGCTCTCCTGCAGAAAGCGCACCCGCGGAATAATGCCCAGCGACTGTAGATGTACGCTATAGATTCTTATGGTGTCGTTTCCTTTTACCACATCGGCATAGAGGGTATTGTTTGAGGTGCCCTGAAAGTCAAAGCCACCCGTATTTACCAGCGGATATTTAGAAAAAATGGCATGCCCGAGCTTGGTGCTTTTGGTTTTAAAATGTATAAATTGATACGGATAGGCAGAAAAATCGACCTTATTGGGTTTGTAATATTCCTGGATGCAGACCACATCGGGGGTTTCCTTGGCCAAAATTTCGGCAAATAGCTTTGGCGCATCAGTTGGTGGATCTTTCTCGTAGGCATTGAAAAGCCGGACATTGTAAGAAAGGAGGCTCAAGGTATTCTTATATTTTGACGGATCGCCCTGGGCAGAAACTTCAAAAAAAACATTGAAATAAAAGTAAGAAATGGCCAAGACCACAAAAGAAATGAAGAAGTTGCGCTTAAACTGAACGGCCCAGTAAATGGCAAAAATAATATTCACAATAATCAGCAAGGAAACCACCAAACTGAGCAGGGAAAGGGTGGGAAAGGTTTTGGGCGGCAAATAAGGCAGTACAAAGGACACCAGTAAGAGTAATGCCGCCAGCCAATTGCCCCAATAAATCAATTTATTGAAAAATTTACGCATGGCATCAATCTTCTTTTCCTGCCTTAAACAAAAAGTCCTTTTCTGCTTTGGTCAAGCTTTCGTAGCCGCTTTTACCAATTTTATCGAGGATGGCATCTACCTTTTTTTGATGTTCCGATTTGGAGTCGGTAGTCTTAGAACGCGGCTTTGGGGGTTGTGTTGTGCGATGTACTTTTTTGAATGGTTTCTGGTGTCGGGGTTTAAAAAGATTGGCCACCCAGTCGATAAAATTCTCAAACCATTTGCCAATATCCTTTCCCTTGGCCAATTGTACCGCATAAAAATAGCCAAAGATTCCTCCCCCCACGTGGGCCATTAACCCCCCGGCATTTCCCGAACTTGGGATTCGCACCAGATCAAAAAGGAAAAGGAAAACCGCAATATGCCATAATTTTAAGGTAAAGGTGAAAATCCTCACTTGGGTATTGGGCGTATAGGTGGCAATAAAGATCATGATGGCAGTTACCGCCCCAGAAGCCCCAATCAAGTAGCCGCGACTCTGCTCAAAAACCGGAAACAGGTTGTAGGCCAGTACAAATAATGCACCGCCATACAAAGCGCCGAGCAGGTAAAGGGTGAGCAACCGTTTGCCGGAAAAAAGATTCAGTACAAATTGGCCAAACCAGTACAGCCAGAACATATTGAAAAGGATATGGAAAAACCCATAATGCAAAAACCCATAAGTAATAAGGGTCCACGGCCGGAACAGAATAGTATCGAGGTCATCGCTCAACACAAACCACTTTGAAAAGCCGTATGGTGGCAGTCCCATAAAAAATGCACCAAGGCGCACAATAAGGAAGACCGCCGCATTGATGACAATGAGCTTGACCAGGATATTGGCCATTTTGTATTTATATGAAAGACTGGTTGCGGCCATAATTAATTCCAACGATGTGGGTCAAAACTATTTTTCTTCCAGTACCAGGCCATGATAAAGCCGAACAGCGCCCCGCCCACGTGGGCCCAATGGGCTATTCCAGTAGGTGTGCCCGTAATTCCGAAAACGAGATCCAGGACAATAATCCCCGGTATGAAATATTTGGCCTTTATGGGGATGGGCAAAAAGATCAACATCAATTCTATATTGGGAAAGAGCATTCCGAAGGCCACCAACACCCCATACACCGCCCCAGATGCCCCCAAGGCCATCCCATTGTAAACGTGGTACATCGTCTCGATGGTTTCTTGCGAAACTTGGTTGAGCATGGCCGTATTGTACCTGCCGGTTTTTAATAAATCCATAATCTGTTCCTGGCTTACTCCGGCGTTTAGCAGGGCTTCCATCCCGCTGTGCAACTGGTAATAATTGACCAATGTATAGACCAAGGCCGATCCCAGCCCCGCGGAGAAATAGAAGAACAGGAATTTTTTCTGCCCCCACCGCATCTCAAGCGGCGATCCAAAAGCCCACAACGCATACATATTGAAGAGAATGTGGAAAAAGTTGGCGTGCATAAACATGGAGGTCAATGGCTGCCAAAACTGGAAATTGGGATTTTCAAAATAATATAGCGCAAATAGCCGTTCAGCAATACCGCCAGTAAATTGCGTTCCTATAAAAAAGAGGACGTTTAAGATCAACAGAAATTTAACGGTATCGGTTATTCTTCCCATTTACATAAATTTTTTATCAAGTTCACTGGCATCAATCGTGGTAAATACCAATTTGTTGTGCGGACTTACCGTGGGCTCCTTGCAGGCAAACAGTTGGTCAATCAAATGTCCGCGCTCGGCCTTCCCCAACGGCACTCCGCTTTTTATGGCCATACTTGCGGCCATGGATTTGGCGAGCATATCATTTTGGCTAAACCCACTTTCGGGCACCTCCTCTTTTATATCATGCACCAATTGGCTGAGCAAATTTACAACATGGCTCTCCATAATCGATACGGGAATGCCACTAATCTCAATCATTTCGTCCTTTAATTGTGAAAATACGAAACCCGTATATTCCAACTGCTCCCTAACCTTTTCAATAATCTCTACATCGGGCCTTGAAAATTGCAGTTGCAGCGGAAAGAGCAGCTGCTGGCTTACGGCCTCCTTGACCGTAATATTTTTTAAGAGTTCTTCGTAAAGAATCCGCTGATGCGCCAAATTTTGGTGCACCACCATGAGTCCATTTTTTAAAGGAGTCACTATATATTTATTTTGAAGCTGAAAGGTTTGCTGGCCCGTTTCGGTCTGGCTATTGTCAAAAAGACTGCCTGTAACCTCTTCACTCTCAAACTCCATATCCATTCCCGCGGTATCTGCTGGTGGGAATGCGGAGGACTTTTGAGCAGTGTGGTCGTTTTTTAAACCTACATAAAGTGATTCCCAGGAAGCACTTTTTTCCCGTTTAAACGGAAAATTGATATTGCCCTGCCTGCCTCCTTCCTTAAAAGGATTAAAATCCCTATCCACTTCAACCGACGGCGCCGATGGGGCCTTTTTGCTGTATTCATACGGCGTATCAAACCCTTTGTCACGTTCAAAATCGAGCACTGGCGCAATATTGAACTGGCCCAGACTATGTTTTATGGTAGCCCGCAACATGGCGTATATGGCGTGCTCGTCATCAAATTTTATTTCGGTCTTTGTCGGATGTATGTTGATGTCTATGGCGTGGGGGTCTACTTTCAGATACAAGAAGTATCCGGGGTGGGCATCGGTTTTCACCAACCCCTCAAAGGCCGAGGCCACTGCATGGTGCAAATAGGGGCTTTTTATGAACCGGTGGTTGACGAAGAAAAACTGTTCTCCCCTGCTCTTTTTGGCAAACTCTGGTTTTATCACGAAACCTTCTATCTCCAATATTTCGGTTGATTCGTGTACTGGCACCAGTTTCTCATTGGTCTTGCTGCCAAAAATATGTACAATGCGCTGGCGCAGATTCTCTGGCGGAAGGTTAAATATATCACTGCCATTGTGTACCATCTGAAAGGCCACGTCGGGATGTGCCAAGGCTACCCGATGGAATTCATCAATGATATGGCGGGTCTCCACGGGGTTGCTCTTTAGAAAGTTACGTCGGGCCGGGATGTTGAAAAACAGGTTTTTTACCGCAATGGTGGTTCCCTTTGCTACCACCGCAGGTTCCTGGGAGATCACCTTGCTGCCCTCAATGGTCAAATGGGTGCCAATTTCCGAAGTCTCGGTCCTGGTTTTCAACTCCACATGGGCAATGGCAGCGATGGAAGCGAGGGCCTCGCCACGGAATCCTTTGGTATGCAGATCAAAAAGGTCATCTGCCGTTTTTATCTTGGAGGTGGCATGCCGCTCAAAACTGAGGCGGGCGTCGGTAACGCTCATCCCTATGCCGTTGTCGGTTACTTGTACCAGTGTTTTTCCGGCATCCTTGATGACCAGGGTTATAGCAGTGGCCTGGGCGTCAATGGCGTTTTCCAGCAACTCCTTTACCACCGAAGCGGGCCGTTGCACCACTTCGCCGGCCGCAATCTGGTTTGCCACGTGATCGGGTAATAACTGGATGATATCTGCCATTAAAACTTATGCGTAGAAGATAGATAAATCAAATTCAATAATAAAAAGGAAAAGCAGGAGGAGAATGGCGATAATGACCAGCAACCTCAGGTTTACATTCTTATCTGATCCTTGCCGAAGATCTGCCCAGGCCGTCCTAAATTTACCCTTGAGACCCTTGTTCTCGCCTACCGTGGTGCGATACTGGTCAAACTTATGGCCCATGGTGAATGGGCTACCGTCCCCGTCATGCTCAAAGTGACGCGGTTTGTAGCTAAATTTCTTATTTTTTCTCTTGCTTATTATTCCCATAATCGTCGTGGCCCAAAGTTACTGAAAATAGTGTGTTTTATAAAGTAATTGCCAAGAGGTTTTACACAAGCATTGTGCCATGGGCAATCCTCTGTAAGTTGGTAATTGTAGAAGTTAGGGGATGATCCTTCCGAAGGGTTGATTCCGGAAAAGACATCGAGTTTATGAAACACCTAGGAAGATAAAAGGTAAAGGTTTGGTTTCGCTCAATGGTAGGTTCAGCCAATTGGTGGTTTCGCCCTCAAAACTTGGCTTCCTTCCGAAGTTGTGCCATCTTTACGGCAGCTATGGCAGCCTCGGTCCCTTTATTGCCGTGCTTGCCGCCACTGCGGTCAATGGCCTGCTGCATATTGTTGTCGGTAAGTACACAGAAAATAACGGGAATGTTGCCCTGCACGTTCAGGTCCTTTATGCCCTGGGCCACGGCTTCGCACACGTAATCAAAGTGTTTGGTTTCGCCCTGGATCACGCTGCCTATGGCTATAATGGCGTCCAGCATGTCGTAGCTTTCTGCCATACGCTTGCAGCCGTAAATAAGCTCAAAACTGCCCGGAACGTTCCACCGCACGATGTTCTCATTGATGGCGCCACAATCCTTCAAAGCCTCAAAGGCACCTTGAAACATAGCTTCGGTAATCTGATGGTTCCATTCTGAAACAACAATCCCAAACCGAAAGTCCTTCGCGTTTGGGATGGTAGTCTTATCGTAAGCCGATAAATTTTTATTTTCGGTAGCCATTTACTTATTCATTGCTTCGGCACGGCCCGTGTAAATTTCGGCCTTTGTTGCCTCTGGAGATTTTGGATAGTCATCCACAATTTTCTTGAAATGCGCCATGGCCTTGTCAGTCTTATTTACTGCCATAGCGGCAATCCCTGCTTTCAGCAGAAAACGTGGTGTGGTAAATTCATTGGTTCGCATGTTGGCCGCTTCTTCGTAATATTTCAGGGCGTCCTCATTTTGGTTCAGCTGGGCAAAGGCATCGCCAATGGCACCTTTGGCCAAGGGAGCCAAAATTTCGTCGTCACTTTTAAATTTGTCCAACTGGGCAATGGCTTCCTGGTACTTGTTGGTATTGAGGTAGGCCATTCCGGCGTAATAATGGGCCAGGTTGGCGGCCTTGGTGCCGCCATAATTGTCTATAATGTCAAGAAAGCCGTACTTGCCCTCGCCGCCTTGGAGCGAAAGGTTGTAAAGTGAATCCTTGGCAGGTGCCGTAAGGGCCTGCTCCCAATAACTCTGGGCTTGGAACATCTCGTTCATGGCCTCGGTTTCCTTTGGGGCTTTTATATAGCGGTCATAAGCAAAATATCCCACAACGCCCACGGCTACCAAGATTATAAAAATCAGTAACGGTTTTTGGTTCTTTTCTATCCACGCTTCCGTTTTTGACGCCCCTTGGTCAAGGGTGTTAAATACTTCTGCCGTTGTGCTGTTTTCCTCGAGCTGGGCTTGCTTGTCAGCCTTTGTCTTTGGTTTGCCTCCGCGTTTTTTGTACGTTGCCATAGTCTTACTTCTATTTGATTAGCATCCCGCCTTCGCGGGAACGGCGCAAAAATAAAATTTTAAATGGAATTTGAAAGGATAAACATTTCTTATTTTTTAATAATTTGCCGAAGGGTTTCTATGGTGAGGCAAGATTAAACCGCATTTTATATGGGACATAGCCGAAAGCTCCTTAATTTTGCTTCCATTTTCAATCCCAAGCCTTCGGCCGTATTGCAATAAGTCAATTTAATTCATGAATTTAAAAAAACTCTCCCTTCTCAACTATAAGAATTTTGAAGCCAAAACCTTCGACTTCGACCCAAAAATCAACTGTTTTGTGGGCAACAATGGCGTGGGAAAGACCAATGTGCTCGATGCGATCTACCATTTATCCTTCGGAAAGAGCTATTTCAACCCCATAACTACCCAAAATATTAGACACGGGGCAGATTTTTTTGTGATAGAAGGCAACTATGAAAAAAACGGAAATACCGAGAAAATTTTTGTAAGTGCCAAAAAAGGCCAGAAAAAAGTGATAAAGCGAAACGGCAAAGCCTACGACAAGTTCAGCGAGCACATTGGGTTTTTGCCCCTGGTCATTATCTCCCCCGCAGACCGCGACCTGATCATTGAGGGCAGCGAGACCCGCCGCAAATTTATAGACGGGGTCATCTCGCAGCGCGATGCCGGCTACCTGCATACGCTCATCAAGTACAACAAGGTACTCGCACAGCGCAATTCGCTGCTCAAATATTTTGCGGCCAATCAAACTTTTAACCAGGACACGATAGATATTTACAATGAGGAGCTCCACAGTTTTGGCACTTCCCTTTTTGGGAAGCGTACGGCTTTCTTGGAAGAGTTTCTTCCCATCTTCCTAAATAGGTACAAATCCATCAGCAGTGGCAGCGAAAGCATCAACCTGGTTTACGAGAGCCAGTTGCAGGATAACGACCTGTTGACCCTGCTCCAAAAACACATTGCGAAAGACAAAATGACCCAATACACCAATTTCGGCATTCACAAAGACGATCTGGTTTTTGAGATTGACGGCCATCCTATCAAGAAATTTGGCTCGCAAGGACAACAAAAATCGTATCTTATTGCTTTGAAATTGGCGCAATTTGATTTTATTAAAAACCACACCAAGACCAACCCGATCTTGCTGTTGGATGATATTTTTGACAAATTGGACGAAACCCGCGTAGAACATTTAATTTCACTGGTTGACAATGAGAACTTTGGACAGCTTTTTATAAGCGATACCCACGCAGAACGCACCGAGGAAGTTATCAAAAAGGTACACCAGACCTATAGGATGTTTCCGCTTTAAATAGTTAATAGTTAATGGTTAATTGTTGATCGTTTATCGTTTATAGAAATTTTAAGAATTGATGGACCGTAGATTTACTTTCATATTAGCAATACTCTTTTTTGTTTCCTGCGAAAAGCCCGATCCTCAGGCCCAAAAGCAATATTTGGAAGGTTATTGGGAAATCCAATCGGTAAAAATGCCGAGTGGAAAAAAGAAGGATTTCAAAATAAACACGGTCTTGGACCATATAGAGGTAAAGGGCGACAGTGGCACACGTACCAAGGTATCGCCAAGGTTTGACGGCAGTTTTAAAACTAACGGACTGGCCGAGGATTTTGTCCTAAAAATTGAAAATGATAGCTTAAGGATATACTACCAAACTCCTTATGACGCCTGGAAGGAAACCGTAATAGAAGCTGCAGATAGCACTTTGACCGTAATAAACAGGGACCACAAAATTTATACCTATTCAAAATTTAAAAAATTCGATTTAAAATAAAAGAAATGGCAAAAAGACATGCAGAAAACCAATCAATTGGCGACGCCTTAAGAGAGTTTATTGACGCAAATCGCTTGGAGAAAGGCCTGGATAAGGTAAATGCCAAAGAAGCCTGGGACAAGGTTATGGGAACCGCCATTTCAAAATATACCACAAGTTTAAAGCTAGACCGTGAGACACTTTACGTGCAGCTCTCCTCTTCGGTTTTGCGGGAAGAACTCAGTTATGGCAAGGAAAAAATAATCAAATTGTTGAATGAGGAAATCGGGAAGGAATTGATTAAAAAGTTGATACTTCGATGACTGATTATAAAAAAAACGCCCTCCAAAAAGGAAGGCGTTTTATAGTTAAGAATATTTTTTAGGCTTATATTTTCCCCTTTTTGGGAATAGGAGAATTAAAACATCTCACGTCCCGCAAAATGAAAGGCGCTTTCAATAGCGGCGTTTTCATCACTATCACTTCCGTGTACGGCATTTTCGCCAATAGAAGCAGCGTATAATTTCCGGATGGTGCCTTCAGCAGCCTCGGCCGGATTGGTGGCGCCTATCAAGGTACGGAAATCCTCTACCGCATTTTCCTTTTCAAGTACGGCAGCAACGATGGGGCCGCGGGTCATATACTCCACCAATTCGCCATAAAAAGGACGCTCTTTGTGGATGGCATAAAATTCCTTGGCATCCGCAGTGGTCATTTGGGTAAGTTTCATCGCTACGATTCTAAAACCCGAAGCGTTGATTTTTTCAAGTATGGCGCCAATATGGCCTTTTTCAACGGCATCTGGCTTAAGCATGGTGAATGTTCTGTCTGTTCTCATGGTGTGTTTTAAAATTTCGGCAAAAATAACCATTTGGGAAACAATTGCAAGGATTTGCCAAAGGTTTCGGCCGAAGAAAGAAATTTTTAAGACCATAGTTTATGCTGCCGCCATTTTTGATGAACCGTAATTATCGTATCTTCGCCCCTTATGAACAAAGAAACAACCCGTACCGTCCAAAGCTTGCTGGACACCCCACAACCCATAGCCATTATTGGCCACAAAAACCCAGACGGCGATGCCATTGGCTCCTGCCTGGGGCTATCTTTTTTTCTGAAAAGCCTGGGCCACAGCCCTACGGTCATTATGCCCAATGACTTTCCCGATTTTTTGAAATGGTTACCCGGTTGTGATGAAATCTTGGTGTACGAAAAAGAGGTGAAAAAAAGCACTGAAATTATTGATACGGCCCCCGTCATTTTTACGCTCGACTTTAACAGTCTGGATCGCGTGGGCGAAATGGAAGTGGTTTTGGCAAAGGCATCGGCCCAATTTATTATGATTGACCACCACCAGCAACCGGCCAGCTATGCGCGCGCCACCTATAGCGACGTAGGTATGAGCTCCACCTCCGAAATGGTCTTCCACTTTATGGAAGCTTTGAACCAATCGTCAAAACTTTCAAGCGAAATTGCCATAAACCTTTACACGGGCATTATGACCGATACGGGTTCCTTCCGTTTTTCGGCCACCAGCCCCACTACCCACCGCGTGGCGGCAAAACTCATTGAGGCCGGTGCCGATAGTGCTACCATCCACCAAAATGTTTACGACACAAACACCCCCGAACGCTTAAAGCTGTTGGGCCTGGCCTTGAATAATCTTCAAATTCTGCCCGAGCTGCGTACGGCATATATCACCCTTACCCAAAGGGAATTGGATGAGCACGGTTTTAAAAAAGGCGATACCGAAGGTTTTGTAAACTATGCCCTTTCCGTAAAGGGAATTGTCTTTGCTGCCATCTTTATCGAAAATAAGCAGGAAGATCTTGTTAAAATCTCCTTTAGGAGCAAGGGTAAATTTTCGGTGAATGAATTTGCCCGGCAATACTACGGCGGCGGAGGCCATATAAACGCTGCCGGCGGCAAAAGTTTACAGGACCTTAACAAAACCGTAAACGAATTTATTAGTATCTTGCCACGTTATAAAAACCAACTCAACGATGCCTTATAAGCTCATTTTTGGTATGCTTATTACCGTTTTTTTTATCTCGTGCAAGAGCCCAGAGGCCAGACGGCCGGTGCAGGGCCACACAGGTACTTTTATTAAGGAATCTGCCGAGCGCAACAAAAAAATTTACGATGAGGAAAAAGACCTTATCGAAAAAATCATAGCGGCAGACACTACCCATGATTATATAATGTCTGAAAATGGCTTTTGGTACTTCTACAATACCCGTAACCCCAATGCCTCCGAAAATCCAGATTTGGGCGATGTGGTAAAATTTACCTATAACATAAGGGGCCTCAACGGCGATACCATCCTTTCCGAAAAGGAAAACGGTTTGCAGCACTACAAAGTAGACCAAAGTAACCAAGACCTTATTTCCGGCGTACGGGAAGGTATCAAGCTTATGAAGGAAGGCGAGACCGTCACCTTTCTTTTTCCTTCCTACAAGGCCTTTGGCTATTATGGCATAGAAGAAAAACTCGGCACAAATATTCCCGTGCAGAGCACCATTACCTTACATTCAATAGAACAATCAAACGAAGACTAATTAAACAAAAATCAATGAGAAAACTAACATTTTTATTCTTAACACTTACCCTGGCATTCGCTTCCTGCCAGGAAAAATATCCCGAGCTAGAGGACGGCGTCTATGCTGAATTTGTCACCAACAAAGGCACCTTTGTGGCCAAATTGAAAAATGAATCGGCACCGCTTACCGTAGCCAACTTTGTGGCCCTTGCCGAAGGCACCAACGGTATGGTTGACTCCATATACAAAGGCAAGCGTTTTTATGACGGCCTTACCTTTCACCGCGTCATCAAGGATTTTATGATCCAGGGCGGCGATCCCAAGGGCGATGGTACCGGCAATCCCGGCTATGCCTTCCCCGATGAGATAACAGACACCATCCGTTTTGACAAAAAGGGACTTTTGGCCATGGCCAATTCGGGCCCCGATACAAACGGCAGCCAGTTTTTCATTACCCTAAAGGATACTCCCTGGCTTAACGGACGGCACACCATTTTTGGCGAGATTGTAAAAGGCCAAGAAGTGGTTGATTCCATTGGCAACGTGGAGACCGAAAAACCCGGCGATAAACCAAAGAACCCCGTAGTCATTGAAAAAGTAAACATCATAAACAAAGGCGACGTGAAGATTCCTTACTTTACCGAGGAAATGGCCAAGATAGAGCAGGAAAGAAAGGAAAAGGAAGAGCGCATCAACAAGGTAGCCGCAGAAGAAGCCAAAGAACTTGAGGCCATTCGCCAAAAAGCAGACTCCCTGCCTTCGGGCATCAAAATCTATTTCAACAAAAAAGGTGACGGCCCCCAGCCCAAGGAAGGCGATCAAATATTGATGAACTATGCCGGGTACTTAACAGACGGGCACCTATTTGACAGCAACGTTCTCGAGAACGCCGAAAGGTATGAGATGGTTGACGATGTGCGGAAGGCTGCCGGGCAATATACGCCCGTACCAACGGAATACAGCAGCGAGGCCAAATTGATTCCCGGTTTCCGCGAAGGTCTATTAAAAATGAAAGTGGGCGATAAAGCCACCATCTTTATCCCTCCCCACCTTGCCTATGGCAAACGGGGCATCCCAGGGGTGATTCCCCCAGATTCAGAATTGATCTTCCAACTGGAAATAGTTGATATAGCAGAATAAGTGCAAAGCATATATAAAAAAGGAACCCGCCAAAAAGCGGGTTCTTTTTTTTTGTGGCCAGAATTTTATCGGCACTACTTCTTCGGAATGTTCTTGAGGATTTCAATAACGAATTCCCAGTACTTTTGGGCCGACGAAATACTTGCCCGCTCATCGGGCGAATGTGCCCCGAGTATGGTGGGACCAAAAGAAATCATATCCATTTCAGGATAATTTTGGCCCAAGATACCACATTCCAAACCTGCGTGGCAGGCAGCTACGTGGGCTTTTTCACCATTGTTCAATTTCTGGTACAGTTCATCCAGTACCTTCAAGATGGGGCTATCCATATTAGGGGCCCATCCGGGATAGTCGCCCGCCAACTTCACTTCATAACCCGCCAGTTCAAAAACCGAGGTCAGGGCATTGGCGAGATTTTCCTTGGAAGATTCAACAGAGCTGCGCGTGAGGCATTCTATTTTTATGTTTCCATCGGCAACCGAAACCTTGGCAATGTTGTTTGAGGTTTCCACCAAATCATCAATGTCGGGGCTCATACGGTACACTCCGTTATGCGCGGCATTCATGGCGTTAAAAAGGTTTCGCTGTGCGGCATCGGTCATAACCCGACCCACGTCCTGGCTTACCATTTCGGCCACAATGGAAAGATTGGGCTCCAATGATTTATATTCCGTTTTTATGGCCGCCCGTATTTCATCAAAAGCCAAAAGGAATTTTTCCTCAGAGGAAACCACCACCGTGGCAACACTCTCACGCGGAATGGCGTTGCGAAGGCTACCGCCTTCCAATTTTGCCAACTGCATAAAATCCTTGGTGGCAAACAACAGGCGGTTCATCAGTTTGTTGGCATTGCCTAGGCCTTTTATAATGTCCATCCCGCTATGGCCGCCCTGCAATCCCTTTACCTTGATAACATAAGTGGCACCATTTTCCGGAGCCTGGTCTTGCTCATAGGTGCCAGTGGCGGTTATGTCAACGCCGCCCGCACAGCCCACGCCTATTTCGTCATCTTCCTCTGTGTCTAAGTTTAAGAGAATATCACCTTTCAGTAGGCCTCCTTTCAGGCCTTTGGCGCCCGTCATTCCGGTTTCCTCGTCTATGGTAAAGAGGGCTTCGATGGCGGGATGCTCAATCTCATCGCTTTCCAAAATCGCCATAATCGTGGCCACGCCCAGACCATTGTCTGCACCCAAAGTGGTTCCCTTTGCGCGTACCCAATCGCCGTCTACGTACATTTCGATGCCTTGGGTATCAAAGTCAAAACCGGTATCGTTGTTTTTTTGGTGAACCATGTCGAGGTGGCTTTGCAGTACCACCATTTTTCGGTCTTCCATTCCCTGGGTTGCGGGTTTGCGGATGATTACGTTTCCCACTTCATCCTCCAAGGTCTCCAGGCCCAATTTATTTCCAAAATCTTTCATAAAGGCAATCACGCGCTCCTCTTTTTTTGATGGGCGCGGTACGGCATTCAGGTCGGCAAATTTGTTCCAAAGAGTTTTGGGCTCCAGATTTCTTATTTCTTCGTTCATATCGAATAGTTAATTGAGTTAATTGTGTTACTAAAAAGGTTGCCACAGCCAACGTTACGCCACTCGTTGGGTTTTGGCCGGTTTGAGGTGTTGGGCAATCGGGATGGCCAACATTTAGGTTGTGGCGGTCAACTTTCCGCAAAATTACCGTTTTTCGTCCGCTATAAAAATTATGCGGTAAAAGAATTCCTTCGTAAGTTTGGATTATGCAAAAACGAACGGCTGCCTACCTTACCCTATTTCTTATAGTGCAAATCATTGGGCTTCGGCTACTTCGGTATTTCCCTGAGGTGGTAGAGCGCTATTACAGCCTGGGGGTATATCCTTATATTTCAAAAATCTCACGGTATCTCTTTGGGTGGATCCCTTTTTCCGTGGGCGATCTGTTTTACCTGATTATAGGCATTGTGGCCCTTCGGTGGCTGTTTGTCAATGCTAAAAGAATACGCTTTGAGCCGGTCAGTTTTTTAGTCGATATTTTTGCGGCTGTTTCCATCGTGTATTTAATGTTCCATTTGCTTTGGGGGTTCAATTATTATAGGCTTCCGCTGCACCGGGCCCTAAATCTGGAAAGTGATTATACCACCGAACAGCTTCTTGAGACCACCCATCGCTTTATTGAAAAAAGCAATAGCATGCACCGCCAACTGGGCTATGCCGATAGTGTGAAAATAGACCTGCCCTATTCGCAGCAGGAAATGTTCAAAAAATCTGTGAAAGGCTACAAAAACCTGGAAAATGAATTTCCTCAGTTGGCCTACTCCCCGCGGAGTATCAAAAAGAGCGGCTGGAGTTTGGGCCTCACCTACATGGGCTACAGTGGTTATTTAAATCCCTTCTCGGGCGAGGCGCAGGTAAACAATCTAATCAAGACCTATAAATTCCCCGTGGTGGCCTGTCACGAGGAAGCCCACCAAATAGGCTATGCTGCCGAAAACGAGGCCAATTTTATTGCTACTCTTGCCACCCTGCACAATGACGATCCATACATTCAATACGCGGGTTATATCTTTACACTGCGCTATTTAATAAACGAAGTGGCCCGCCGCAATGAGACCAAATATGAGGAATTACTCACACAAATAAACCCTGGTATCCTGAAAAGCTATAAGGAGATGCGCGACTTTTGGGAAAGCTACCAAAACCCGTTTGAAGATTTCTCCAAAATCTTCTGGGACAATTTTTTAAAAGCAAACAACCAGAGCCGTGGCATTATGAGCTATGATTATATGGTGGCCTTGGTGGTGAACTATTTTGAGGACAAGCCGGTTTGAACTTGAAGTGGAGTTTTACGCAAGGGAATCCATTTGCAAAATCGAAATCGAAACCTGTCTGCCGGCAGGCAGGTCGAAAACGAAAATTGGCATCTTGAGCTTGCCATGAAAGCCAGAACCCGCGTACGGTATTGAAACCCGCAACCTACTACTGTTTTATCAGCTTTTTTACAATCATGTTTCCTTCCGAAGCCGTGCCTTCCGGCAGGAAGGAAATTTTTAGAAAATACATCCCACTTTCCAAAAAGGAAACATCCACGGTAATAGCTCCGTTCTGCGGAAGGACAGTTTCAAAAAGCAAGAGTTTTCCTTGAATGTCATACAGTGAAATTGCGGTTTCCGAAACCAATTGCTATGACTGTACCGTGAAGCTGTCTGAAGTTGGATTTGGGGAAATACTCAAAGCGGTAAAAGCGAAGGTACTTACCGAAACGGTTTGGTCGGTCTCAATTTCAAAAAATGTAGTTATAAAGCATCCAGAATTTAAGTTTATTACCCGAACAAAAACAGTCTGTGGGTTGGTAAGGTTTTGATATGATGTAGGATTTAAAATTCTATTGGAATCGTTTTGGGCATCGATTTGGGTTTCATAGAAAGACACTTGGTAATCGGAAGGATTCAAGCCCGTCAACATAACATTAATATTTTCAGTAAGATCAAAAACTGCAAAACCATCGCCGTCGCCTTCGTTTACAAACAAGTCTAGCGGTTGTGTAATCGCTGGATAGTTATTTACATTCAACAAAAGCGGAACTACCGCAAAACTGCTGCCATCGGCATTTATTACCCGTGCATAGACCGTTTCATTAAACGGCGTGGTGTTTGTGTAAGGGTTGGGAAGTACATTCCGGTTGCTTTCGGCATCTGCAATAGTGGCGTGATAGGTTATGGCAAGTGTAGGGTCGCCAAGTGTTATTTCTATATCTGCCTGGTGCAGATCGAAAAGTGCAAAACCGTCATTATCGGTATCGCAAACCTCCAGCGCATCCGGATTTTGATTTACAATAATTGGCGTAATAACAATGGGCATCTCGTAATCATTGTTTGTATCATCAGTCTCCGGCACGGTTCCATCGGCATTTATGGTTGCTTTCAAAGTAAAATCGGAAGGCGTTCCGATAGGCAAGGCAATGGTCGCAACCTCGGTAATTGATCCGCCTATGGGTACCATTTGATTGGTTTGTGTTGTTCCAAATTCAACATTATCTGCATAAAAAGTGATGGGCGTATTTGAAGGCAATGCTGCCGTACTGTTTGTATTGCCTACCGTGTAGGTTATCTGTATAGCGTTTTGCTGCGGGTAGGCCGTGACATCATCTATGGCAATGGTAGGATCGGGCAATTCAGAATTCACTACCGTTATAATGTTATTGACCATAATAAAATCCTGCTGTGAGGTAAGTTGAATGGCCATACTGGTATCGCCAGGGTTTATAATGCCTTCCAAGGAGTAAAAATCCAAATCCATATTGTACAGATTTGTTGAGTTTGTATAACTGTTGGTGCCATTAAAGGCATTTTCAGCAGGATTCAATGGCGGGTTGCTTATTTGCACATTATTTATAAATAGACTTTCTCCATTGGCTATAGAGGCATCGCCTTCCCAAGCCACAAAACCAATTTTTGATGCCTGATCACTTACGGCAAAAATATTATCCAGGGTGATATCCAAGATAGGATTATTGGCCGAAACGCCCTCTAAACCGTCAAAAAGGACCACTTGGTTCAGCAAAAGCGAAGGGTCTT
>CAYSLM010000003.1:0-20697 GCA_964431895.1 uncultured Aequorivita sp. | reverse complement strand
AATAATGGACCAGCCACCATAGTTGGTACCGGTAGGACAATAATCTTGTAGCGTGGCGGAAATGTCCATATCCGAAAACGTGTAAGTGCCATTGCCTTCTGCTTCCACAATAGAAGTTACATCGGCAAAAGCCGCAAAATAAGGCAATCCCATATGCACCATTGAGAATGTTCGCTGGGCACTTATATTGTTTCCATTCAACTTTACATCAAAATCGCCCTGTGCCGAACCCGACCAATACAGCATGGCATAAACCAAGGTCTGGGTAGGAGCCAAGGTTAAGGTTGCGCTGCTTTCAGACAACATGACACAAGGATTGGGCGGCATGTTTTCCTGTGGGTTTAACGTATTGCCAATGGCGATATAATGGTGACGACCGTTAAATTGCCGGAATTTCTGGAAAGACTGCGCAAAGATGGAAAAGGAAGCTAAAAAGAAAATGGAAAGCAGGAAAGATTTTTTCATTCAAAATATTTCGGGCAATATAGAACATTTTTTTTATAATACAGAAAAGTATCATTTTTAGTACTTAAACTTGAAACCCTGCATTTATTTTGTATTCTTGTACTGCTTAAAACAAGTTATATTATGAAAAGATCTCCCCTCTTCCCTATGCTGCTATTACTTGTAGGGGTATTGTTTCAATCCTGCGACCCACAGATTATGGACGATAGAAGGATTTTGGTAAAGGGAAGCATCCTTGACGCCCAAAACAATCCTGTACCAAACATCAAGGTGCGTTGCCAAACCTACGCGCTGGTATTGGGCGAGGCCGTGAGCGATGCCAATGGACAATTTCAATTTACCTCCCTCGATGCCGAAAGCTACAACGGATTGAATATTATGGTGAATATGAAATCCGGCACCTATTATTACGATGACGATTTCTATTACGACGCCATTGAAAATCCGGCCTATTCCGCAAAGCATTATTATACCACCGAAACAAATAGGCCCGCCCAAACTTATGATCTGGGCACCGTTAAATTGAACGACGCGGCACAGCTCACGGTGTTTTTCAACAATTTGCCCGGCGACAACAACAGCGTGACCTATAAATTTGAGTATGACGGTGCCATTTGCAAAATAGACATGACCAGCCCCCAATCGGAAAACTGCGACTTGGATGACAATGACTATTATCAATTGATCGATTCCAGTACCGAAAATTTCCAGGTCGATATCAATAGCCAATTGGGCACCACGGTCTTGCTGAAATATACTTTTAATAACGAACCCGAGCAGACCATTTCCATTCCCCTAACAAATACTGAAAATACCTATGTTTTTGAATATTAGACTTTTATTCTTCGCCCTGATCATTACTTCAGTGGCATTGGCGCAGGAATCGGGCACCTTGGACGAAACCCCTAAAAAGGGCAAAAATGTGGGAAGCATCGTTATTGGTCCCTACCTGCCCATAGCTTTTGGCGATAATTTTGTGAACAACGGCATGGATACCAAGATTGGCGCCCGTCTTTCGGCTAAAATCAACGCCTATAAGGGTTTTTATGTTGGCCCATATTTCAGCTTCTTTGGTGCTACGGTGAATGATCGCCAGCTTTTGGGCAATTATAAAAACACCACCAACTATGTTTTTGGCGCGTTGGTGGGTTATGAAACCCATATTGGCAAATTTGACCTGAGCCTGGGCTTGGGCGTAGGTGCCGCCACCTACAACAATCAAGGCTATTACGACGACTTTCAGGACAGCGCCACCTCGCTATGGCTCAACCCTGAAATAGCATACCGCCTCACCCCCTATATAGGCCTGTATTTTGCGCCAGAGTTGCGTCACGACTTTATGAACATGGAGGTTCCCGATGAACTTGAAGATACATTTAAGGGCGTAAACTACCTGAGCCTAAGTTTTGGGCTTCGTATCAATTTGGGTACCGCCTATAAAAATCTGTAGCGTATCTTTGCGCCATGCACAAACAATTGTCCAGCCTTCAGAATCCGCTAATCAAACAGCTTGTCTTATTGCAGGAAAAATCGCGCGAACGCCGAAAAACAGGGCTTTTTGTCATAGAGGGCCAAAGGGAAATTGCACTTGCCATAAAAGGCGGCTATCTCTTAAATACGCTGCTTTTTTGTTCTGAAATCATTTCCCAAGAAGAAATTTTTAATTTGAAGGAAATTGCAAACAGCGATACTGATTTTATGGAAATCACGTCAGAAATCTATGAAAAACTTGCTTACCGAGGTTCTACGGAAGGTGTTTTGGCAATTGCACACACAAAAGATTTAAACATTTCAAATTTGGTTATTTCGGGTCCATTCAATGACCAGACCCTGAGCGGAGCCGAAGGGCCTTTAATTTTAGTAGCCGAAGCCCCCGAAAAACCCGGTAACATTGGCGCCCTTCTCCGCACCGCTGATGCCGCCAAAGCGGATGCGGTGATCATCGCCAACCCCAGGACCGATATGTACAACCCCAACATTATCCGCAGCAGTGTGGGGTGTCTATTTACAAATCAAATTGCTACGGGCAGTACTTCCGAAATTATTTCATTCTTAAAGGAAAACCACATCAATATTTATTGCGCCGCCTTGCAGGCCTCAGTTCCGTATCACACTTGCGATTTCAAGGAAAGCACTGCCATTGTTGTGGGTACCGAAGCTACAGGGCTATCCGACGAATGGCTGCAAAACAGCACCCAAAATATCATTATCCCGATGCAGGGCGAAATAGACAGCATGAACGTATCGGTAGCCGCGGGAATCCTTATTTTTGAGGCGAAACGACAGCGTGGGTTCAAGTAGGCAGTAGCAGAAAATAATAAAAATAGTTTTAATTTACATAACCAAACAACGGTTACTGAGCGAAGTCGAAGTATGAAACCCGAAACCCTTTTCTACCTCATAATAGCCATCCTCGCAATCAGTTTTGTGATAGACCAGGTCTTGGACTATCTGAACGCAAAACATTTCAACGATCCGCTGCCACCGGAATTGCAGGATGTTTTTGAGGAAGCTGAATACAAAAAATCGCAACGCTATAAAAAAGAGCGTTATCAATTTGGCGTTCTCACTTCATCAATTTCACTTATCGCTACCCTTCTATTCTTCTTTTTTGACGGATTTGCATTTATAGATGGAATAGCGCGGTCGGTCTCAAATAATGAAATTGTCGTCGCTTTGATTTTCTTCGGAATTATCCTGATAGCGAGTGATATTTTGAGCACTCCATTCAGCTATTACAGCACCTTTGTAATCGAGGAAAAATACGGTTTTAACAAGACCACCCGAAAAACTTTCTTTCTCGACAAACTGAAAGGATGGCTGATGGGCGCTGTCATCGGTGGCATTCTTATGGGCGCCATTATCTGGTTTTACCAAAATACAGGCAAAAACTTTTGGCTTTACGCTTGGGGAATCATTACCGTGTTTACGGTTTTTATGAACCTGTTTTATGCCCGGTTGATTGTTCCGCTCTTCAACAAACAGACCCCGCTGGAAGCTGGCAGTCTGCGCTCCGAAATTGAAAAATACGCCACAAAAGCAGGCTTCACCCTCGATAAGATTTTCGTGATCGATGGCAGCAAGCGCAGCACAAAGGCCAACGCCTATTTCTCGGGTTTTGGCAGTGAAAAGCGCGTCACGCTTTACGACACTTTAATAAAAGATTTGGACGAAGATGAAATAGTTGCCGTCCTCGCCCACGAAGTGGGCCATTACAAACGCAACCATATTATCATCAATCTTTTCGCCGCCATAGTTACCACGGGGTTTACGCTCTGGTTGCTATCATTGTTTATAGGAAATCCCTTGCTTTCCGAAGCGCTGCATGTGTCGCAGCCCTCGTTCCACATTGGGTTAATAGCTTTCGGCGTGCTTTACAGCCCAATTTCTGGAATAACCGGTTTATTGATGAATTATCTCAGCAGAAAATTTGAATACCAAGCAGACAATTTTGCCAAACACACCTTTGCGGCGCCACCACTCATTTCAGGGTTAAAGAAACTTTCAAGAAATAGTTTGAGCAACCTTACCCCCCACCCGCTGTATGTGTTTGCGCATTATAGCCACCCTACCCTGTTGCAACGGTTTCGGAATTTGAAGAAATAGGCTACCTGTGCACAGGTTTCAACGCTGTGGTTTCCTTAAAGAACAGCAGCGTATCATACCGCAAGGGCACAATGGTGGGCACAAACTGCCGCCGGTCAAATTGCGGATTGTAAACCACCCCTATCGCCCTATGGCCCATAACTTCGAGGTTTTCCTCTTTTCTATCTTCGGCATCAAAAATAAGGTACAGGGCATCGAGCCCCGTCTTCTTCAACTTGTATTCCACGCTGCTCCTCAAGGCCCTCGGAACGGTCATTTCTTCCATTCTTGCTCCCCACTGGGAACCGGCGATTACTTTCCCCCTATAACTGGAAAATCCTATGAGGAAGACATTTTCATTGCCAAGGCTTTCGCGCTTTAGCTGGCCAATGTTTTTCTCGCCCGCATTGCGCATACTGGTAAACGATGCATCACCTATATGGGTATTGTGGGCCCAAACAATTCCTTTTGAATGTTTCCCGTAGAGGGCAAGCAAGTCACCCACTGTTTCGCGCATATGATATACTCTTGAATTCCATGAAACCACATCCTTTGAGGCCACGCTTTCACGATAAAATTCCTCGGCATTATGCACCACGATGGCATTCTGTAGCAAATAAAAATACAAATCATCGGTAAGTGCCTTTAAGGCCTCGCGATTGTTTCTTATATACTCCACCACACGTTTGGTGGCCACGGCACAATCTGGTTTCCCGTCTTTCACGGCACGGGCATATTGCCAACTGTCGCCCTTGTGCGGCTCAAAGCAGTTGTACTGCTGCTTGGCGTAATAATAGCTCGCCGCATCGGTGGTTTTCAGCACTTCCAAAACCATTTCCTTGGAATGCCACTCATCGTACACATCCATCCCATAAAAACCTACTTTCTCATCCTGGGGCAAAGCGTCGTTGTGTTTCCGGAGCCATTCGGCCAGGGCCACCACCTCTTCGTTTGCCCACATCCAGGTGGGCCAACGGTTTATTTTCATTAGAACTTCCCGTGCCGACTTCTCGGCACCTTCAACGTTTTTCACATACTGGTTTAGCTTATAAAGACTGGCAAAGTCGCCCTCTACGGCTATAAAATCAAAACCGTGTTCCGCGATGAGCCTTCTGCTTATAATGTCGCGCCACACATAATACTCGTGGGTACCGTGACTGGCTTCGCCCAGCAGGACCAACTTTTTTTCGCCCGCAGCGGCAATGAGCGGATCCAAGCTGGAGCCGTTTTCCAACAATCGCGCTTTTTCCGTAAAATCCTGTGCAGAAACCATCATTAGTGAAAAAATCATTAAAACCGTTGCCCGGAGCTTCATAAATTGTCATTTAAATTGCATTCTCAAGATACGCAATATCGTCGACCTGTGCCACTATAACAAAGCTTCCAAATCTGAAGGAAACCGATTGGAAAAAATAAATTACCTTTCTGAATAAATCAGATTTCAATCTTGAAACCCCTCACCCGCACCGTTTGGATCCTCTCTCTGGTAAGCCTATTTACCGATATGGCCAGCGAGATGCTTTACCCGATAATGCCTATCTATTTAAAAAGTATCGGCTTTTCCATTCTATTGATCGGTATTTTGGAAGGTTTGGTCGAAGCGGTGGCGGGACTCAGCAAGGGCTATTTTGGGCAATTGAGCGATAGCAAGGCAAAACGGGCCCCATTCGTGCAATTGGGCTATGCACTCAGTGCCATCTCTAAACCGATGATGGCTTTTTTTGTCTATCCGCTGTGGATATTTTTTGTAAGAACTACAGACCGGCTCGGAAAAGGAATCCGCACCGGGGCGCGAGATGCGATGCTTTCTGCGGAGACCGACCGGGCCAACAAAGGAAAGGTTTTTGGCTTCCACCGTTCGTTGGATACCTTCGGCGCGGTTTTGGGGCCTGCGCTCGCACTGCTGTATCTATACCTCTATCCCGAAGACTATATCAATCTATTTTACATCGCCTTTATTCCCGGAGTGTTGGCCATTATTGCTTCCTTTCTTCTAAAAGACAAAAGAATAAAAAGACCTGACGCAAAGAAAAAGATCGATTTCTTATCCTTTATCCATTATTGGAAACAGGGTCCTCCGCAATACCGAAAAGTGGTGGGGGGCCTACTGTTTTTTGCGCTCTTTAACAGCAGTGACGTTTTTCTGCTTTTAAGGGCCAAAGAGGCCGGTCTCGATGATGCTTGGGTTATTGGCGTCTACATTTTCTATAATTTGATTTTCGCCGCAACAGCCTATCCCTTGGGAAGCTTGGCAGATAAGGTCGGCCTGAAAAAAATGTTTCTCTTCGGATTGGTTATCTTCAGTCTCGTTTACTTCGGCATGGGCCTTACTACCAATCTTTACGCAATAATGGCCCTCTTTTTTGGCTATGGAATTTACGCCGCCTCCACCGAGGGCATTTCAAAGGCGTGGATCACAAACATTTCAATAGAAGAAAACACGGCCACGGCGGTGGGCACCTACACCGCATTCCAGAGCATTGCGGCTATGCTGGCAAGTACGTTGGCCGGATTGCTTTGGCTGTATTTTGGGGCGAGCGTTACGTTTATCGTAACCGCTGTGGCCACAATTGCCGTGATTATTTATTTCTTAGGAAATTTTTCGTCAACCCCTGAGACTTTCGCGCAATCCCGCCTCCCGGACGGGCAGGCGAGCAAAGACGCAAAGTGAACTAATCTGGATAACATCTGTCACACTTAGTGCAGTCGAAGTGCATCCCCCAAAATCCCACCCCACGCAACAAGCATTTCCAAAAACAATAAAAATTACAATAAACAATAGCCAATAGAATATTATCTTTGCCCTCTGTTAAGATTTTTTACACTTATGAAGATTTCATTCAACTGGCTAAAGCAATTCATCAACCTACCTTGGGACGCCGAAAAAACTGGCGAATTATTGACAGACCTCGGGCTGGAAGTAGAGGGAATTGAGGATTTTTCATCTGTAAGGGGTGGCTTGGAAGGTGTGGTGGTAGGCCAAGTTTTGGAATGCGACCAACACGGCAATGCAGACCGGCTCAAGGTAACCAAAGTAGATGTGGGCACGGGTGCACCCTTGCAGATTGTTTGCGGGGCACCAAACGTGGCCGTGGGTCAAAAAGTACCGGTGGCCACCGTGGGCACTACCCTTTACGATGCCGAAGACCAGCCGTGGAAAATTAACAAAGGCAAAATCCGTGGCGAAGTGAGCGAAGGCATGATCTGCGCCGAGGACGAATTGGGCCTGGGCAATTCACATGACGGCATTATGGTACTGGATGCCAAACTCAAGCCTGGCACCCCATTGGCCAAAATATTGGAAGTAGAGAACGACAAGGTATTTGAAATTGGGCTCACCCCAAACCGCGCCGATGCCATGAGCCATTGGGGCGTGGCCCGCGACTTAAAGGCCGGTTTGCTCCACAAGGGCATTTCAACAAAATTGAACACACCCTCTACAAGCAGTTTCAGAGTGGACAACCGAACTTTGAAAATAGATGTAAAGGTACAAGACAGTGCCCGCGCCCCACGCTATTGCGGCATTACCATCAGCAATTTAAAAGTCGGGCCCTCCCCGGCCTGGTTACAGAACAGGCTGAAGGCTATAGGCCTGGCCCCCATCAACAATGTGGTGGATGTGACCAACTATGTGCTTCACGAGCTGGGCCAGCCCCTGCATGCTTTTGATGCAGCAAAGATTTCCGGAAATGTGATCAACGTACAAACCCTTCCGTCGAGAACAAAATTCACTACCCTTGACGGAATGGAACGCGAACTGCACGGAGAAGACCTTATGATCTGCGACGCAGAAAAACCCATGTGCATAGCCGGAGTTTTTGGCGGCATTAACAGTGGTGTGACCCAGGAAACCACCAGCATCTTTTTGGAAAGCGCCTACTTCAATCCGGTAAGCGTCCGCAAGACTGCAAAGCGCCACGGGCTCAGCACCGATGCGTCTTTCCGTTTTGAAAGAGGTATTGATCCCAACATTGCAGACTATGCGCTGCGATACGCTGCCATTCTGATTTTGAAAGTAGCCGGAGGCGAAATTACCAGTGAATTTGTTGATATTTATCCAAAGAAGATTGAAGACCACCAAGTTTTCCTGAACTTTGAAAAGGCCAATAAAATTATAGGGGAAGAAATTTCCAAGGAAACGATTAAAGATATTCTTACCTCCTTGGAAATGAAAGCAAACAACGTGACCGAAACGGGCATAGGAATGACCATTCCCGCATATCGGAATGACGTGACCCGCGATGTGGACGTAATCGAGGAAGTGTTGCGCATCTATGGGTACAACAATATTAAATTTACCGAAAAACTAAACGCATCCATTTCACCGGTCCTTCCCGGCGAAGACTATTCGGTACAGAACAGGATTGCCTCACAGCTCACCGCCCTTGGCTTTCACGAAATGCTGAACAATTCGCTTACCACCCCCGCCTACACCCAACTGAGCGAGTCTATAAAGGAAAGTTTCAATGTAAACATGCTTAATCCCCTGAGCCACGAGCTGTCGGTAATGCGCCAGTCCCTTTTGTTCTCTGGCCTTGAGACCATTGCGTACAACAGTAACCGAAAGAATAGCGACCTAAAATTATTTGAATTTGGAAAAACTTACCACAACTATCCAGGCGGTAGGGCCGAACATAAACATCTGTCGCTATTTATTACCGGACTAAAGGCTCCAGGCAACTGGGCCACCCCCGAAACCGAAAGCAATTTTTTCTTTGGGAAAGGTGTTGTCCTGGCCGTCCTTGAACGCTTGGGAATAACCGATTTTTCGGAAGAGATATCAGACCATGACATATTCTCGGAGGGCATAAGGGTGAATGGCAAAAAAAACACCTTGGTTGAATTCGGGATCATCCAGAAAAAGATAAATGTGGAAATGGACATCGATGCCGAAGTCTTTTACGCCGATTTCCATTGGGATGCCGTCCTTAAACAAATTCCTTCCGGCAATTTCAAACTGAAACCAATTCCAAAGTTCCCAACCGTACAGCGCGATTTTGCCCTTTTGGTGGACGACCATATCCGTTTTGCCGATCTGCATCAAGCCGCAATACAGACCGAAAGAAAGTTGCTCAAAAATGTGACCTTATTTGATGTGTACCGCGGCGACAAACTTCCGCAGGGCAAGAAAAGCTACGCCCTGAGCTTTACCATACAGGATGAGAAAAAAACCCTTACCGACAAACAGGTGGACAAGATAATGAAGAAACTGCAACAGAAATTCGAGAGCGAATTCGGTGCGGCCCTACGATAGAGAATCTAGTCTTCAGGGGAAGGCAATATAACGGCGTCAATAAGATGGAACAAGCCGTTTTTGTGGTAAAAATCAGAGGCCTCGACGGTTGCCGTTCTATTTTCCGGATCAATTAGCGTTATTTTTCCGTTCCTTTCCCTTACCCTTAATTTTTGGCCATCAAGGGTGGCCAGTGAAAATTCCCCACTCCTTTTTGAGGCCTCCTTGTGTAGCGAATTGCTATCAATCCTTCCCGGAACGGCCAGGTATTTTATCAGTGACTGGGCCGCCCGCGGATTGTTGATGATGGAATCCCTGCTTTTTTTCGGCAACTTCATAAAAGCAGCATCGGTCACAACAAACAAGGTCACCATCTCCTGGTCTCCAACGATTCTTTCCGTGGCCGGAATGGCCAGCATTTTAGACCACAAGCTCAACTGCGGTACTTGGGAAATATTTTCCGAAAGGGATTTTGTTGACGAAAAACTGCTTCCCTCCCATTCCGAAGTGATTTCAGCCTGATTTTTTGAAAGATATTTTTGGGCCGAAACAGGCACCAACGCAAATAGAAAGAGTAATACCGAAAGAAACTTGATAAGGCGCATATTGAAATTTTAAGGGTGTAAATATAGCAAATACAAAGCCAAAAGCCACTACCGATAGGCCGGGGTTAAAAAATTAAAGTTTTGACCAAACAATGTTAAATTGTTGTTTTGCTTCTTTCTACTATGTAATTTTAAGTTCTATAATTAATTATTTTCTATGTTTTCCCGAACCAATGTTGAAGAGCAACTGCTGAAAAACCGTGCAAAGCGCATTGATGAACAGCGAGTTATGGACGAAGTAAACCGTATTTTTGCGGAAAACCAGAACGACCGCAATGCCATTGCTTCCCATCTCCACGAAACCAATAATGACGGCGACAATCCTTTTGACCTCGATAAGCTTGAGGCCTCGCACATATTCCATCTGGACGATATTAAAAGCCTATGTATTACCTACCGTCTGCGTTTTTTGGACTCGCATTACTTTAAGGGCGATTTTCCTGAGGAGGCCATTTCCAGAATACGGCAGCTGGAAAAACAGCATCAAATAACCTTGAAGAATTTTAAAATCGTGGCGCCGGCCAAGCTGTTAAAACTGGAAAACGCCGATGATCCGCTGCTCTTTGCGCCTATGGGCAACAATTATTTTTACATAATCCACAAATGGGGAAATGATCTCCATCCTTTCCGCAAGCTGTTAATGTGGCCTTATAGATCACTGGAAAATCTCGTGTTTACTGTGGCGCTTCTCAGTATTCTCATAACGGCGATTGCTCCTATGCACTGGTTTTCTCCACATCCCGGAATTGCCGAATATCTTTTTTTAGGCGTTTTTATCTTCAAAGCCGTTGCGGGCCTGGTATTGTTTTATGGTTTTTCAAAGGGAAAAAACTTCAACGAAGCAATTTGGGACAGCAAATATTACAATGCTTAAAACGATTATTTGCTATTTCGGTTTTAAAAATTCTTCCATGGAACATAATTGTACTTTTGTAAAACTCAAAAATTTAACACTTCCTCGATTGGGCATATCTAAGTGAAAGCATAATTTCTCCGTTCATAACAATATCCAATTATTCTTTCATTGACTCCGTTTCTCATGTGATTAAGGGAATTATTATTCAATTTCCATTTGTTTCTTATTAAAAAAATTTAAATACCTAATTTCAGTATATAGAGAATTCTGGATAGGACGAATGAATTATTTATACAATTTTACCCTTTTACTTGCACATTCCTAAATTCAAAAACCTACTTCTTGTGGGGTCGTTATGGAGTTGATACATTGCGCTAATCATTAATTTTCTAAACCTAAAAACTAAAATGAAGAGAATTACCCTAATTCTATCCCTGTTCATTTTCTGCTGCAATTGGCACGGAAATGCACAGGTGCTTAGCGAAAATTTTGACGGGCCCACCTTCCCAAGTGGCTGGACCAATGAGTACGTCAACAAAACCGAAAACTGGAATATTGTCACCGGAAATCCCTTCGGGATAACACCCCACTCCGGGACGCAAATGGCCGAATTTCGCCATTCCAACTTTGGAGCCATTACCAAATTGGTAACCCCGGCCATGGATTTGACGGGCGTAAACAATCCGCAGCTCAATTTCTTTTTTGTAAATCAAAAAATTGGCGTAAACGACGAGCTGCGCATTTATTACAAAACCAGTGCTGGCGGCAACTGGACCCAGATTGGCGAGAACTACAACCATCCACACAACGATTGGACGGAATTGACCCTAAACCTTCCCAATCCCTCGGCAGATTATTACATTGCCTTTGAGGGCAAATTTAATTTTGGCGGCGGCGTACAGCTTGACGATGTGACCGTAGCAGCCGGTCCAACTTGCCTGGCGCCCACCGATCTGAAAGTTACGGACCTCACCACCACTTCGGCCTTTCTGAGCTGGAATGAATGGGGAATATCGACCAACTGGACCATCGAGTACGGGCCGGCAGGTTTTACCCTGGGAAGCGGCACCACCGTAAGTGATACCGACGGTACCGCTGGCGAAACCATTTCCGGTTTAACGGCCAACACCTCTTATGATTTCTATGTGCGCACAGACTGCGGCGGCGGCGATGAGAGCGCGTGGGCAGGCCCAATGCAATTTACCACAACCTGCCAGCCTATAGGCAGTTTTCCCTGGACCGAAAACTTTGACGGGGTAAGCCCTCCCGAACCACCGGCCTGCTGGACTGTAGTAGATCATAATGACGACGCCCGTACCTTTGAATCTGATAACGGCTTTGGAGTGAATGGATCGAGCTCCATTGGTATGTACACCGATTTCAACAATGGCAATAACGATGACTATCTCATCCTTCCTCCCTTCAATCTTAACGGAAACCAGCAACTTACCTTTTACACGCTTTTGTTGAACGAGAACCAACCCGATGAGTTCGAGGTATTGCTCTCCACCACGGAAAATGATGTGGACGACTTTGCCACGGTGCTTCTTCCTCCTACCCTTGTGAATACGGCTGGCCCCAACGAGGTGACCATAGATTTGAGCCCTTATAGCGGTATTGTTCATATTGCTGTACATATTCCAAACAGCAGCACCGATGGCTACTATATTTATTTCGACGAATTTTCCATGGAGGATATCGTCGTGTCCTGCCCACCAGTCACCAACCTCAGCGCCACGCCTCTTGGCGATGGGTCTGTAGATGTGGCTTGGGCTATCGGAGGCAGTGAGAGTGAGTGGGAGATCGAATATGGGGCTCCGGGCTTCAGCCCCGGCACCGGCACGGTAGTTCCGGTAAGTGGCACGCCAAGCCACAATCTGACCGGTTTAAATGCCAATACCAATTACGATCTATACGTAACCGCTATCTGTGGCACAAATGACGAAAGTCTGCCCACAGGCCCTGTCAACTTTAGAACTGCCGACACCGATGGTTGTGGACAGACGCAGGTGGGCAATAACTTTGAAGGCGTGTATGTGATCCATCCAAGCTCCGGATATAAAATTGCCGATGACTTTATCGTTTCTGCCAGTACTACCAATTTCTCCCTTGAAACGGTGAAAGCAAATCTGGTAGCCGATGGCGGAATTGCCACTGCCGGAATCACTTTCTACGAGGATAGCAACGGCGAGCCCGGGGCCCAAATCGGAACGGCCATCGAGAACCTGACACCTACCTCCCAAACCCTTATTGGCGATTATGAAGGTACCGATGCGTGGGAAGTTGTGCTCACGCTTCCTACCCCCAGGGATTTTACAAACGGCCCAAACAATGAGCCCGTAACCTATTGGATTCAGATAAGTGCCTCAACCGCTGGCGGAAACCCCGTGGGAATGGAAATGACCGGTGCCAACCGTATTGGCAATTTTGCGGTCATACGCTATCAAGGCGAGCCCTGGATGATAAATCCCGGAGGGTTTGATGCCGTATTCAGCGTTGAGGGCAACTGTAGTCTGGTAGATTGTCCTGAACCCATTAATCTAAGCGCTTCGGAAATTACCCAAAGCTCCGCAAAAATATCCTGGCTACCAGGTGGTTCCGAAACCGAATGGGAATTGGAATATGGCCCAGCCGGATTCCAATTGGGCACGGGAACCGTAATCGTGGACAACGATGGCACTCCCGGCGAAACCATTACAGGACTTGACCCGGCCACCTATTATGAATATTATGTAACGCCACTTTGTGCAAACGGCACTCCATTTCCGGCAGGACCTAAAGGCTTTAGCACCCTATGTGGCGGTGCCATTGACGCTTTCCCATTTGTGGAATCATTTGAAGACACCTCGGGCACCCGCGCCTGCTGGACCAATGAATATGTGGCAGGAACTCCTACCGATTGGAAATATGTGCCGGTAAACGGAAACTACTCCATAACTCCCAGAACGGGCGAGTTGATGGCCCAGTTTAAGATAGAATCCATGGCAGAGATTACCAAATTGGTATCTCCCGCCTTTGACCTTACGGCCCTGGCCAACCCGCAGCTTACCTTCTACTTTGCCAATACCAATTGGATTGGTGACGTTGACGAGCTTCGGGTTTATTACAAAAGCAGTGCTGGCGGCAGCTGGACCCAGATTGGCGAAAGCTATACTACCGAACATACCGTGTGGACCCAAGTAATCCTGGACCTTCCCAACCCGAGTGATGACTACTATATCGCTTTTGAAGGGAAATCAAACTTTGCACGGGGAATAGATGTTGACGACGTGATGGTTGCCGAGGCCCCCACCTGTATGCAGCCGGCTAACCTTACCACCACCCATATGACCCAAGACTCGGTAGAACTATCTTGGGATGCGGTAGCAGAGGCTAGCAACGGCTATATTTGGTACATTTTTGAATACAATGCCGATCCCGCCACCGCCACGCCCGTGGCCACCGGCACCACCCCTCAGGGAACTACCTCTGTAAACGTTTCCAATTTGGATGCCTACACCCTCTATGATTCTTATGTGAAATCAGATTGTGGCGGCGATGGAGTGAGTTTCCTTGAAGGACCAACCACGTTTAAAACAGCAGTTATTCCGCCAACTTGTGGCCAGTTTTTCTATGACACCGGCGGCGAGTATGACAACTATGGAAACAATGAAAATGTAACCACCATTATTTCACCAGACAACCCTGGAGAGGCCGTTACAGTAACCTTCTCGATGTTTGACGTTGATTTTGGATGGGACGTACTATATGTGCACAACGGTCCCGATGCCACCTACCCCTTAATAGACAGTGGAAACGGGCCCACGCCCAATTTCCCGGCCGGCGGCTATTACGGCCAGACCATTCCGGGACCTTTTACCTCTACCCACCCCAGTGGCGCGCTCACCTTCGTTTTCCGAAGTGATTTTGGAGTAACCAGGGCCGGTTGGGAGGCAGACATCGTATGCAACCCCTTGAGCGTTTCGGACCAGGTGTTTGAAAACTTCTCATATTATCCAAACCCCGTGACCTCAAAGCTCGTATTGAAGGCAGCTAACCAAATTGAAAGCGTAAAAATCTTCAATATGTTGGGTCAAAAGGTCATGGATGTTTCTCCAAATACCACAAATCCAACCCTTACTATGGATGGATTACAGACAGGCACCTACATTATGAAAGTTGCCATAGACGGAAATGAAAAAGCATACCGAATCTTAAAAAATTAGGACCTTCACATTTCCAACTTTGTTTGGTTAGTAAAAGCCATCCCCAATGCGGGGATGGCTTTTTTTATCGAAAGAAAGAAATTTAGGCCGCTACTTTTATGAAACTTTTCACACTGACAAAAGTCCTAAAGTTTAAAATTAGTTAGTATTTTAGTAAGCAAACCCATAAATAGAAAACACCATGTCCAATCACACCGAAGAAACCGTAAGAATATACACCGGCCCTGACCTGATGGCCGAAGCCCTGGTGGGCAGGCTGGAAGAGGCCGGCATCACCCCCATTTTACGCGATGATGAGCAAAGCGGCGTAATGTTTGGCACGGGCAGTAAATATGACGATCAGGTACGCGTATTTGTGCGCAATGATGAACTGGCCATTGCCCAACCTATAGTCGATACTTTTTTAAAGGAAATAGAAGAATCTGAATAAGGTGGCGGAAACTACGAGAATTTACACTGGGCCCACCCTTATAGCAAAAGGATTGGTTGCCCGGCTGAACGAAATCGGGATAAGTCCCATAGAAAGAAACGACCACGAGAGCAGTCTCCACGCCGGATTTACGATGGGCATTGCCAACCAAACCATGGTCTTTATCAGAAAGGATGAATTACAGAAGGCCCAAGATACCATCGAGGCGTTCTTAAATGAAATTGGCGACCAATAGTCGCCAATTTTTTGTTTTATGCCTCAACTGCATACATTTTGTCCCGCTGTTCCCTGAGCTTTTTATCGTCCATATAATCGTCAAATTCCATATAGCGGTCAATGGCTCCGTTGGGAGTAAGTTCTAGGATACGGTTGCCCACGGTTTGTGCAAATTCGTGGTCATGGGTAGTGAGCAGGGCGGTTCCCTTAAAGTTTTTCAATGAATTGTTAAAGGCCGTTATCGACTCGAGATCCAAGTGGTTTGTGGGTTCATCGAGCATAAGTACGTTGGCCCGCATCATCATCATTCGGCTTAACATACAGCGCACTTTTTCGCCCCCTGAGAGTACATTGCACTTTTTGAGGGCTTCTTCCCCGCTAAAAAGCATTTTCCCCAAAAAACCGCGCAGATAGACTTCTTCCCTTTCCTCCTCAGTCTTGGCATATTGCCGCAACCATTCCACAAGGGTAAGATTATTATCAAAAAACGGGGCATTGTCGAGCGGCAGATAGCTCTGGCTGGTAGTGATTCCCCATTGAAACGACCCACTATCAGGTTTAGCATTGCCATTTAGAATTTCATAAAAAGCTGTAGCCGCCCGCGAATCGCGCGAATAAACTATAACCTTATCACCCTTGGCAAGATTGATGTTTACATTCTTGAAAAGCGTTTCCCCATCGAGGGAAGCAGAAAGATTTTCGATATTGAGGATCTGGTCGCCGGCTTCCCGCTCCCGATCAAAGATTATGGCGGGATAGCGGCGGCTGGAAGGTTTAATTTCCTCCACATTCAGTTTCTCGAGCATTTTTTTGCGCGAAGTGGCCTGTTTGCTCTTGGCTACGTTTGCACTGAAGCGCATAATAAACTCCTGGAGCTCCTTGCGTTTTTCCTCGGCTTTTTTGTTCTGCTGGGCCCGTTGGCGTGCGGCCAATTGACTACTTTCATACCAAAAGGTGTAGTTGCCGCTGTAGTGCGTTATCTTTCCGAAATCAATATCACTGATATGGGTACAAACGGCATCGAGAAAATGGCGGTCGTGCGATACCACAATAACGCAATTTTCATAATTGGCCAAAAAGTTTTCAAGCCAGGTAATGGTCTCATAGTCCAGATCGTTGGTGGGCTCGTCCATAATGAGGACATCAGGATTGCCAAATAGGGCCTGGGCCAGTAGTACACGCACCTTCTGTTTTCCGTCAAGGTCTTTCATCAGGGTATAGTGCAGGCTTTCGTCTATTCCCAAATTTGAGAGGAGGGCGGCGGCATCACTATCGGCATTCCAGCCGTTCATTTCTTCAAAAGCTACCTGTAGCTCGCCAATTTTTTCGGCATTGGCGTCGGTGTAATCTTCGTAAAGCTTGTCTATTTCCGTTTTAATTGAAAACAGCTCCTTATTGCCCCGCACTACGGTTTCCAAAACCATGAAATCGTCATAGGCATTGTGGTCCTGCTCAAGCACAGACATTCGTTTCCCCTTTTCCAAGTGGACCTTCCCCGAGGTAGGTTCCTGCTTGCCCGAGAGGATTTTGAGGAAGGTAGATTTTCCCGCTCCGTTGGCGCCAATTATTCCATATATATTGCCCTGGGTGAATTGCGTATTCACTTCGTCAAACAGAATACGTTTCCCAAATTGGACCGAAAGATTTGATACTGATAACATAAATTTCTAAATTTTGCGCAAAAGTAGCTATTTAAGCGAGATGCCGAAAAGATTAACGTTTCAAAACACCTTTTAACCATCATTTAACATTCCCCGTTATATACCAAGGCTACATTTGTCTGTTAACAAATATGCAAGTGCATTTGATTAAAAAAATACCTCTTTTTTTACTGTGCATACTGCTTGGATCGTGCAAGAACCAGGAGTCTGAAACAGAACAGGCAACCTACATCTCAGGCCAGATAATTAATCCCGTGCTGGATTATATTGTTTTTTCCAGGGGTAACGCGGTTTTGGATACGGTAAAGCTGGATGCCAAGGATTTCTTCCAATACCGCGCCGAAAATATAAAACCTGGGCTCTACTTTATCAAGCATGGCGAGTCACAGGCATTTTTTTTGGAACCGGGGGACAGTTTGTTGCTCCACCTAAACACACTTGATTTTGACGAGTCCTTGGCCTATTCAGGGAAAGGGGGCGAGAAAAACAATTTGTTGATGGATTTGTACCTAAGCAACGAAACCGAAAACCAGAACCTATCAAAGTGGTATACCTTACCCCCAAAGGAATTTGAAAGGAAAATAGATTCGCTCAAAGCCCTGAAAATGAATCGTTTTGAAGGTTTTGTGCGAAACAACAAAGTTTCTGAAGCCTTTAAGGAAGTGGCTAAGGCCAACATCATGTACGACTATTATTCAAAGAAAGAAATGTATGCCGCGGCCAATAGAAGCAAGCCCGAACAACTGGATGCCGCTTTTTTTGAATATCGAAAAAATATAGACTTTGACCGGAGCGATCTCAACTACTACTACCCTTACCATCGGTTTATGAATCGGTTCTTTGAGAATTTGGTATGCAATAAGTTTGATAACCAGCCTCCCATCGAGAGAAATTCATTCGATTATAATTTCCAAAAGATCAAACTCATTGATAGTTTGGTAAAATCAGATTCCATAAAAAATAGCCTTTTGCGCTATAATGCTATGTGGTACTTGCTTAATGCCAAAGATGCCGAAGAGGAAACCCGTTTTTTTGAAGCCTATTCAAAAATGGTCACCGACCCCAAGAATGTGGCTGAAATGCAAAAAGTATATGATGCTACCGTAAAACTTACTGCCGGCAATACCATCCCCAATGTAGCATTGGTTAATATTGATAACGTCGTGGTAAATCTGCTAGACATAGTAAAAGGACCCACCGTGGTATATTTCTGGTCCGGCCAGTCGGCCAGCCAATACAAGAACATTCACCTGCGCGCCGCAGAGCTCAAGTCAAAATATCCCGAATATACCTTTCTTGCCCTGAATACGGACAAACATTTTAAGAATTGGCGGAAAACCGTAAAGAAGGCCGGGTATAACCCCGAAACCGAATATCAGCTCGAAAACCTGACCGATGCCGAACGGAAACTGGTGATCAATGCCTTGAACAAAGTATTTATCCTTAACAAGGATGGGATTATCCTAGAAGGAAAGACCAATATGTTTAACCCCAATTTTGAGGAACTTCTTTTGGGCTTCCTAAACCGATAGTTTAGGAAACCATTTTTTGTCATTTCCCTCATCAAGAAACTTTGAAACAAGCTGTGGCTGCTCCACAATGCTGGCCTAGTTTCCTTTTTTATAATCGGCCAGAAATTTCTCCAGCCCAATATCGGTGAGAGGATGTTTTAAAAGCCCTTCAATAGACGAAAGCGGGCCCGTCATAACATCGGCCCCTATTTTTGCGCAGTTTATAACGTGCATGGTGTGGCGCACGGAGGCTGCAAGTATCTGGGTCTCGAAACCGTAGTTGTCATAAATCAAACGGATGTCGGCTATCAATTCCAGCCCATCGGTCGAAACATCGTCCAACCGGCCAATAAAGGGTGAAACATAGGTTGCGCCCGCCTTTGCTGCCAAAAGTGCCTGCCCAGCAGAAAACACCAACGTACAATTGGTACGGATGCCGTGATCGGTGAAATATTTTAGAGCCTTCACCCCTTCCTTAATCATCGGTATCTTAACCACAATCTGCGGGTGCAACTCGGCCAGTTCCTCGCCTTCTTTCACCATTCCCTCAAAATCGGTGGCGATGACCTCTGCCGAAACATCGCCCTCTACAATCTTGCAGATATCTACATAATGTTTTAAAATATTATTGCGGCCGGTAATGCCTTCTTTTGCCATCAGGGATGGATTGGTGGTAACGCCGTCAAGCACGCCCAGGTCCTGGGCTTCTTTTATTTGGTCAAGGTTCGCGGTATCGATAAAGAATCTCATCTGTATAAAATATTTGAGAAATAGGAAGATGGAATGCCCAAATATACATTTTTTGATGATTTATAATTTGATGATGGGCATTTCATAGTTGTGGTTTCAGATTAATTTCAACAAAAATAGGGAAGAATGTTTTGAATGTATAGCGTTGTTTATAAAGATTGATAAGTGAGGCTTCAAAAAAATCCTATTTGCTGTCTTCAGTCCTTTTCTTCATCGTTTTGTTTTACAAACATATCATCCGTTCTCCAAATATATATAGGCATGGTCACTATATTCAAGAATAGTAGTAAAACAGTCCAATTTCCCTTGGTTTTTTTGGCAATATTTTTAAAAGTCCAAATTCTATAAATTAAATAAAACATGGCTGGGTAATAGATTATGCTAACAAAAATATTTTGATATTCAAACGGAATTAAATTATTCGTTATCCAACGAAATAAATCTATACAATAAAATGTTACTAAGTAAGCCAAACCCACTAAATAGGAGATTGTTAAAAAACTTTCGAATAAATATTCATAACCGAAATCTCTTTCACTTCAACCCATAATGCCGCAAAAGCATTCGCTCATACAACCTGTCGGGCAACAGCCGCTTTAGTACAATGGAAAATTTTTGTAATGAAGAGCCCACTTTATAGTGAATACGCGGATTTGCGGTTTCAATAATTTTGTGCACCACCTTGGCCATCTCTTGTGGATCATTGCCGCTGTCAACATGTTCGTCCATCAATCTTAAGGTGTTTTCATAGTCCTTTTTGTAAGGCGAATTTTCCAAAATGGGCGCATGGTAACGGCCCGCGGCAATATTTGTGGCAAAATCGCCCGGGGCAATGTTGGTCATTTTTATGCCAAATTGAAGCGTCTCCATACGCAGGGCTTCAATGGCAATCTCGAGGGCAGCCTTACTGGCAGAATATATGCCCCGGTAGGGCAGCCCCATATATCCCGCAATGGAGGTGATGTTTAAAATATGCCCACTCCTCTGCTCCCGCATATGTGGTAAAACAGCCTTTATGACATTTATGGGGCCATGGAAATTGGTATCGAATGCCTTTTTTATCTCCTCCTCTGGAGTTTCCTCAATGGGTCCCGTAATGCCAACGCCCGCATTGTTGATTACCACATCTATTTTCCCGGCTTGGCCCAGTACTTCAGATACAGCGGCCGCTATAGACGCT
>CAYSLM010000002.1:0-57270 GCA_964431895.1 uncultured Aequorivita sp. | reverse complement strand
ACTGCTTGCTTCGGTTGTCGCTTTGTTGCGAACGCGGCTTCTGCTTATTGTTGTCACTGCCTTTATTGTCGGCCTCTTTACGGGCTTTGGCAGGAGTGGTTTTTTGGGTGTCGGAAGAAGAAGGTTCTTCCTCAAGTACCGCTTTTACAGCCTTTGGGTTTGCTGCCTGGTAGTCGAGAATTTTATATACCAGGTCCAGTTTCTTTTGGCTCCTATATTTAGGTACATTAAGTTCTTTGGCTATGGCCTGAAGTTCAGGTAGCTTTTTCTTTTTTAAATCTGAAATGTCAAACATGTAGAAATTACTGTTGTTTTAGTTGATACAAATGTGTTCCTTATGAGAAGGTAAGTACGTTGAAAAATATTTTGAAGACTAAGTAACCCTGTATTGAGCTGGTTACGAATTGTTACTGCAATAATACAACAATAAATTAAAAAGCACCATTATTTTTTTCAAAAAGATAATGTATTTTTGCCCCCAAATCCAGGTTTTAGACCATGATCCAGCGCATACAAACCATTTATCTCGTTATCTCTGCCGTTATTATGGGATCCCTATTTTTGTGGTTCCCCGAAGTCAACGGCCTGGATGGCAAGGTGGTGATGGAACGCGGCGAACCTCTGATTGCGGGCTTGATCTTTCTGTCTATCATCTTGGCCCTCATTTCTATATTCAGCTTTAAAAAACGACAGTTGCAGTTTGTGCTCAACCGTTTAAATATCATAACAAATTTTGTATTACTGGGAGTTTTCGTTTACAGAATGCTAACCTTATCCGGAGAGACCGTGGTCTCTGAGAAGGGTATTGGGGTGCTGCTTCCCATCATTTCTATCGTATTTTTAGTGTTGGCCAACAAGGCCATCAAAAGGGATGAGGACCTCGTAAAATCTGCGGACCGTTTACGGTAAACCGATCTTGGTATATTAGTGCAAAACCCCCAAAGAATGCCATCTTTGGGGGTTTTTTGTGTCTTCGACTTCGCTCAGACACCGTTTTTCTTCGGTCATGGATGGCCTGCCTGCTGGGAGGGCTGGAAGGCGAAATGATAACTATGTCTTCGACTTCGCTCAGACCCCGTTCCTTTGCGGAGGATTGATAAGGACAAAATTTAAAATCTCCAAATACCCGATTAACGATTGGCAAACTCTATCACTTCCAGATTGTCGATTTTTTTTCCGTCAATCACAAAGCGCAACATGGTGCGTACCTTGTGGAAGCCTTGCCTGCCCACGGCTCCCGGATTCATGTGGAGCAGCCCCGTTTTTTTGTCGTGCATGACCTTGAGGATATGCGAGTGCCCACAGACGAAGAGTTGTGGCGGATTGGCATAAACCTTTTCCCTAATGGCCGGACTGTACCTGCCGGGATAGCCGCCAATATGGGTTATCCACACATCAACTTCTTCACACATAAAGCGGTTGTGCAAGGGAAATTCGGCCCGTGCCTGTGTACCGTCAATATTGCCATAAACCGCACGCAGCGGTTTTAGTGCTTTGATGGCGTCTGTAACTGAAAGATCGCCAATATCGCCCGCATGCCAAACCTCGTCGGCCTGTTGGGCGTGTGCCAGTATTTTTTCATCAATATAACCGTGGGTGTCGCTAAGCAGGAGGATTTTCTTCAAAATGATCAAATTGATAATCTCTTGTTTTGTTACAATGATTCGGTTTCGGCCAAAATTAAACTTTTAAAAGTAATGATTTTCCCTTCAATTTCCCTCTTCCACCCCAGATCGTTTATTTTATCCCTTTTTTGTTTTTTTTTCCGATTTCCGATTTCCAAAGAATAAAACCATCATATTTTCCCCACTCCTCAGGTAAATTGTAATTTTGTGGTTTCTGAAAAATAAAAGTGCGGTATTTTATAGAAATAGCCTATAACGGCAAAAATTACTTTGGCTGGCAGCGACAGCCCAACCAAATTGGGGTGCAACAGGTTGTGGAAGAGGCCCTGTCCACCCTGCTGCGGAAGGAAATAAGCGTGGTGGGCGCTGGCCGTACCGATACCGGCGTGCATGCCAAACAGCTGTTTGCCCATTTTGATACGGAACAGATCAATGACGGGGAACGGTTGGTATATCGGCTCAATTCCTTTCTCCCGCCAGATATTGCGGTAAAGGCACTCCACAGGGTGAGCGACGGGGCCCACGCCCGTTTTGATGCCGTGGAACGAACCTATGAATATCTGGTGTGCATTGGAAATTATCCGTTTTTAGAGGATTTTGCACTTCAAATTTATAGAGCACCCAACGTTGGTCTTATGAACCAGGCGGCCGGCCTGCTATTGCCCCATAAAGATTTTCAATGCTTTTCACGCTCCAATACCGATGTAAAGACCTACAATTGCAATATTGAAAAAGCTTCTTGGGAAACGGGCGGGAATAACCTTATTTTTACCATCGCCGCAGATCGTTTTCTGCGCAATATGGTAAGGGCCATAGTGGGCACGCTGCTTGACGTGGGGTATGAAAAGACTTCCATAGATGATTTCCAGCGTATTTTGCAAAGCGGTGACCGCCAACAGGCAGGTGCTTCGGCTCCCGCGCACGGGCTTTATTTGATCAAAGTGGCGTATCCGAAGGATATTTTTTTGAAGAAATGACTAAAGGGAATTTAGGACCAATACAGAATAGACCGATTCCGAATTAATTACAAAGACGTGGCAGAAAAAACCGGCAGTGCATTTGATTTTAAGCTTTTTAAGCGGTTGTTGGCTTTTACGGCCCCTTATCGTGGGGTTTTCTTTTTCGTTGCCATTGCGGCCATCGTGATGTCTGGCCTGGCGGTACTGAGGCCCTATTTGCTGAAGCTGGCTATTGACGATTCCATGGTTCCCAAAGATAGCCACGGGTTTATGAAGTACATCATCTTGATGATCGTGGTGCTGGTTTTGGAAGTTGTCTTTCAATTTGCCTTTATTTTTTACGCCAACTGGTTGGGACAAAGCGTGATTCGCGATTTGCGGCAGAAGCTATTTAGGCTTATGACCAGTTTCAAGATGCAGTATTTTGACAGAAGTGCTGTGGGCAGGCTCACTACCCGCGCGGTCAACGATGTGGAGACCATCTCAAGTATTTTCAGCCAAGGCTTGTTTATGATTATTAGCGATCTTTTGAAAATGGTGGTCATCGCGGGCTTTATGCTTACCCAAAGCTGGCGACTCTCATTGATTGTCTTTATCGTTCTGCCGTTTATCCTCTATGCTACTCGCGTGTTCCAAAAAGCGATGAAGGTGGCCTTTGAAGATGTAAGGAATCAGGTTGCAAACCTCAATTCCTTTGTGCAGGAACGTATCACGGGCATGAAGATCGTACAGATCTTTACCCGTGAAAAAACCGAATACGAGCGATTTCAGCAAATAAACAAAAAGCACCGCAAGGCATGGATCCGCACGGTTTGGTACAACTCCATCTTTTTCCCCATAGCAGAGACCACTGGCGCCATTGCCACAGGCCTGGTAGTGTGGTACGGAGGGCTGAACGTAATTGGCGGAGGCGTGGTCACCCTGGGTATTATCACGGCTTTTATCCAATATGCCGAAATGCTTTTTAGACCATTGCGCCAAATTGCCGATAAGTTTAACACCCTACAAATGGGGATGGTCGCAGCAAACCGCGTGTTTGGGATCCTCGATACCAAATCGCACATTGCAGACACGGGTACCGTGACCTATCAAAGCACCCAGGGCGAAATTGAATTTAAGGATGTGCATTTTGGCTACAATGAAGAGGAAGAGGTGATCAAGGGTATTTCCTTTAGGGCCGAACCAGGGCAAACGGTGGCCATAGTCGGGGCCACGGGAGCGGGCAAAACCACCATAATCAACCTGTTGAACCGGTTTTATGAGATCAATGCCGGCGAGATTTTGATTGATGGCATTCCCTTGCGAGACTATTCCCTATCTTCCCTTCGGGGCCAGATTGCCGTGGTGCTACAGGATGTCTTCCTTTTTGCCGATTCCATTTTAAACAACATAACCCTCAGCAATCCCGATATTTCTGAGGAAGAAGTCATTGCGGCGGCCAAGGAGATAGGCGTCCATAAGTTCATCATGTCACTTCCCGGCGGCTACCAATATAATGTAAAGGAGCGCGGCAGTATGCTCTCCTCGGGGCAACGGCAGCTTATTTCCTTTCTTCGGGCCTACGTGAGCAAGCCAAGTATCCTGGTGCTCGACGAGGCCACCTCATCGGTCGATACCTATTCGGAAGAATTGATACAAAACGCCACCGATAAAATTACCAAGGGGCGTACCTCCATTGTCATTGCGCATCGTCTTGCCACCATAAAAAAAGCCGATAAAATTATTGTGATGGACCATGGCAAAATAGTGGAGGAAGGCACCCATAAAGAATTGCTAAAGCTCGAAAACGGTTTTTACCGAAACCTCTACGAGGTCCAGTTTATGGCAGAGGAGGCGATGTAGTCGGAATTTGATGGCGCCGTCATATTTCTGGAAACGGAGGTAGGGCGTCAATTTTGGAAAATGCCATTTCAGCGTGTTTAAGTCAGTATCTTAAGGGCTTCGGGAATTCTTGGTTTCTTATTCTTAGCTCATATCCTTTTTCAGAATTTTCAACAACTCATCCGTATCTTCAAAGAGCACAAAATCACCATCCTTTAAGTAGGAAATCTGTCCGGTTTCTTCTGAAACCACCAGGCACACGGCATCGGTCTTCTCGGTGATGCCCACGGCCGCACGGTGCCGCAGTCCAAAGCGCAGGGGTATCTTCCGGTCGTTGGAAACGGGAAGGATAACCCTGGTAGCGGTAATGCGGTTTTCTTCAATGATGATGGCCCCATCGTGCAAGGGGCTGTTCTTAAAAAAGATGCTTTCTATTATGGGCTGGTTTAGCTCCAGGTTCATTTCATCGCCGCTGTTCTTTACAAAATCCAGGCTGTTGTTGCGCTGCAGCACGATAAGTGCCCCTGTTTTGGAACCCGACATTTTTTTGCAGGCCGAAACGATGGCCCCAACGTTGGTTCGGGGGCCGGGATCACTCCCCAGAAGCTTGAACTGTCTGAAAAACCGGCGTCTCGCATTAAAATTGGTAGAACCCAACATCAGTAGAAATTTTCGTATTTCGGGTTGAAAAACCACCACCAGCGCAAACATCCCAACGCCCAAAAAGCCGCCCAGGATCTTGCTGAGCAGTTCCATTTCCAAAAGCTGGGTGACCACGTAAATGGCATAAACTATCACAATACCCACCAAAATGTTGATGGCCACTGTTCCCTTTACCAAATTGTAAAGGTAATAGAGCAGAAAGGCCACCAAAACGATGTCAACTAAATCAGTGATCCGAAGGTCGAGAAATTCCAAGGGCGTGCTGTTTTTTGTAAATGTACTTTAAAAATTCAAGGTTCAAAATTCAAAATCCAAAATAGGTTCTTCCATGCAAACGCGATAAACCGTGGCGCTCAGTTTCAAAAGCCTAAGTATTGCTTGCGCCAAGCGCCACATGCAACTTCACACATTCCACGGCTTCCCGTACATCGTGCACCCTAAGGATGGAGGCGCCTTTTAAAAGCGCAACGGTGTTTAGCGAGGTGGTTCCGTTCAGCGCATTTTCGGGCGTTGTTTCCAAGGTTTTATAAATCATTGATTTTCTGGAAAGCCCTGCAAGTATGGGAACTCCCAGGTGCTTCAGTAGCTCCAAATCGTTCAAGAGCTGAAAGCTCTGTTCCCGCCTTTTGGCAAACCCAAAGCCGGGGTCGGCAATTAGGTCGTCGATGCCAGCGGCCCGTGCCCGTGCTATTTTTTCGGAAAGGTATTTTATTACCTCCAGCGTTACGTTTTCATAATCGGTTAGCTGCGCCATGGTCTGGGGGGTGCCGCGCATGTGCATCAAGATATAGGGTACCTTCATCTTGGCTACGGTCTTGGGCATATCGGTATCCAACATTCCGCCGGAAACGTCGTTTACCAGTGCTGCCCCGTTGGCAACGGCTTTTTTTGCAACTTGGCTTCGGAAAGTATCCACGGAGATTAATGCTTCGGGAAAGTGTTTTACTATTTCATTTACCGCACTGACTACCCTTTCTGTTTCCTCTGCTTCCGAGATAACATCGGCACCCCGCCGCGTGCTGTAGCCGCCCACGTCCAAAAAAGTGGCGCCTTCGGAAAGCATTTTTTCGGCCTGTTTTAAAATTTCCTTCCCAGCAAAGGTTTTTCCGCCGTCGTAAAACGAGTCGGGCGTTACGTTGATGATGCCCATTACTTTGGGCACAGAAAGGTCTATTAGGTTGCCACGGCAATTGATGGTCTGCAATTTTCTATATTTTTAGATATTCAAAATTTAAAATACATTTCGCCCGTATGCCTTTTGGCAAATAACTTTGGGCGTTCACCTTTGAACTTTGAACTATTTAAGCGAAATTTACACAAAATCTTATAAAACACTAATGGCCGATACCTCAAATCAATACAATGCCCAGATCAATAAATGCAGGGCGCTGTTTATCAACAAAATGCACGATTACGGCAGTGCCTGGCGTATCTTAAGGCTGCCATCGCTTACCGACCAAATTTTTATTAAGGCGCAGCGCATCCGCGGCCTTCAGCAAAACACGGAACAAAAAATAGCCGAGGACGAAACCAGCGAGTTTATCGGGATAGTCAATTATTCTGTCATGGCCCTTATCCAATTGGACGAGGGTGTGGCCGAGCAGCCCGATCTTTCGTTGGAGGAAGCCACCCAACTATACGATGAGCACGTGGCCACCGCCAAACAGTTGATGATGGATAAAAACCACGACTACGGCGAGGCCTGGCGCGATATGCGGGTAAGCTCGCTGACGGATTTGATCCTTCAGAAATTATTGCGCGTAAAACAAATAGAAAACAACAGCGGCAAGACCCGCGTTTCAGAAGGTATAGAGGCCAATTATCAAGATATTATCAATTACGCCGTATTTGCTTTGATACATTTGGACGAAGGTGATAGTACCAAAACACCGGAACCGCCTGCCGGACGGGCAGATTCCGAATAGATATCAATAAAATCAAATGCCATGGTTTCGAAATATGGTTTGGAAGAAAAAGCTATTCGGTTTGCCGGGAAGGACCGTGAAATCTATTTTGAATTTTTAGAAAAGTAACAATATAGAATTTATGAAATACATCGTCGGATTAGCAAGAATATTCGTTGGCATACTGTTCATCATCAGTGGTTTGGTAAAACTGAACGATCCCGTTGGGTTTTCGTTTAAGTTGAAGGACTATTTTGCGCCCGAAGTGCTGGATCTCCAGTTTTTGGTGCCCTATGCGCTCTTGCTCGCCATTTTCCTGGTCATTTTTGAAGTGCTTCTCGGGGTATCGCTGCTGCTGGGCTATATGAAGAAATTTACCCTCTGGGCCCTGTTGTTGATGATCGTATTCTTTACCTTCCTCACTTTTTATTCGGCCTATTTCAACAAGGTGACCGACTGCGGCTGCTTTGGCGATGCCATCCCATTGACCCCGTGGGAATCGTTCACCAAAGACGTGGTCCTGCTGGTATTGATTTTACTGCTTTTTGCAGGGCAGAAATTTATCCGGCCACTTTTCACATCGGCTACGCGAAGCCTTTTGATCTTTGCCATTTTCGTGGTTTGCTTGGGAATTGCCTACTACGTGCTGCGGCATCTGCCCATAATCGATTTTCGCCCTTATAAAATTGGTGCCAATATCAAGGAAGGCATGACAATTCCCGAAGGTGCGCCGGGACCGGTTTATGAATATGCTTGGACCTTTAAAGTAAACGGCGAGGAAAAAACCATAACCACCAATGGCGAATATCCGCAGGTGGACGGCGAACTGGTCAATACCGAAACCCAGATGATCCAGGAGGGCTATACCCCGCCCATACACGACTTTACCATAGAGCGCGATGGCGAAGACTATACCGAACACTTTCTGGATATGGAAAATCTCGTGGTGGTCGTGGCATATAGCCTCGGCAATACCGAAAAAGACGGCTATCTTCCCATTAAGGAAGTCACTGACAGGGCATTGAAAAACGGTTACAATGTCATTGGGCTTTCAGCCTCTTCCCAGGAAATGACCGAGGCCCTTGTCGAAACATATAAATTGAATTTCAAATTCTATTTCTGCGACGAAACCACCTTGAAAACCATAGTGCGCAGCAATCCCGGTCTTTTGGAGTTGGACAACGGCACCATAAAGCAAAAACTTCATTGGATTGATGCAGATAAGCTGCAACTTCCCCCGGTAAAAAATGCCAAGCCGAACCTAGACCTGGAAATGAAACGGCGGTTGGACAGCATTGCCGTGCTCGACCAAAAATACCGAAAGCTGATGCGTGCCGAAACCCCCGAGGCCCGCGCGGCCCTGGGAAAGGAAATGGGCCTTTCCGAAGCCGAATACAGCGGCGATCTGTGGAAAATGCAATCGCTCATTGACAGTACCAATATGGCCTATGTTGAAACCATTTTCAAAACCAAGGGCTATCCCGGCAAGTCCATGGTGGGCGAGCCTACGAATACCGCCGCCTGGTATGTGTTGCAGCATTCCAATAAAATTGGCACCTATTTGCCCTTGGTAAAAAAAGCGGGCGAGGCAGACGAAATTCCCATGAAATTGGTTGCAATGATGGAAGACCGATATTTGATGGAGGAAGGAAAACCGCAGGTGTACGGCACCCAGGGCCGTATGGAAAATGGTGAAAAATTTATCTGGCCCATTGAAAATCCCGAATCGGTAAATGAGCGAAGGAAAAAAGTAGGCTTCAACACTACTATTGAAGAATATGGCAAAACCCTTTTCGGCGATGATTTTGAGTACCGGGAACTCACCATCGAGGAAGTAGGCCTATAGTCCATTCCAAGTAAAAAATAATGAAACGTTCATCCCCGAATAATGCGTAAGACCGCTTGCTTCGACAAGCCTGCCTGCCGGCAGGCAGGCTCAGTACAGGTCGCTAATCCTGCCGGTCAGAAGGCAGGAATGTAAGACATCTTAGTTATCGGTAAAATATATATCAGTATTGTTCGATAAAAAAAATAGAATCTCCTCACGGAAAATTCTATTGGATATAATATAGCGATTAAGACCACTTTGTAACTATCAGAATGCCGTTAGGCATTGAATATGGGTAAAATAATAAACAATAACAATAAATAATAAAAATTGACAGGTTACATCCTTCAAAAATTGGGCTATGCATTACTTACCTTGTTTGGGGTGGTTACGGTAATCTTTTTGCTTTTCACCATCCTTCCCGGCGATCCGGCCCGGATGATGCTGGGCCAAAACGAAACGGCCGAGCAGCTTGCGGTAGTGAAAAAAAAATATGGGTTTGACCAGCCTGTTTCAGTGCAGTACCTGCGTTATTTAAACGATCTGTCGCCCCTTTCCTTCCACAGCAACAACCCAGATGATTATACTTTTCTATCAGAGGGAAAGTACAATGCAGTAAGGTTGTTTTCTGTTGAACATACCACAGTTGTCTTAAAAACTCCCTACCTGCGTGAATCCTTCCAAAAAAACGGAAAGGAAGTGAGCCAGGTGATTGCCGAAACCCTCCCCAATACCGTGGTCCTTGCGGTTTCGGCCATAATCATCGCCATGATTATCGGGGTTTTGTTGGGTATTGTTTCCGTTCTTTTTAAGGATGGCTTTATTGACAAGGCCATTCAGTTGGTAAGCACCTTGGGGATGAGTGTGCCCTCGTTTTTTAGCGCCATCATCTTTGCGTGGATCTTCGGCTTTCTGCTCCACGAGTACACCCATTTGAATATGACCGGCAGCCTGTACGCCGTAGATGATTTCGGCAATGGCAAATACATCCAATGGAAAAACCTGATCCTTCCCGCCATTGTTTTGGGCATCCGTCCTCTGGCCGTGGTAAGCCAGTTGATGCGCAACTCGTTGCTCGAAGTCTTGAACCAAGATTACATCCGTACGGCAAGGGCGAAAGGACTTTCCTTTTATCAAATAATAAAAAGACATGCGTTGAAAAACTCCTTAAACCCTGTAGTTACCGCTATTTCAGGATGGTTTGCCTCCATGCTCGCGGGCGCTGTTTTCGTGGAATATATTTTTGGGTGGAACGGCCTGGGGAAGGAAATCGTAAACGCCCTAAATACCCTGGACCTGCCCGTGATTATGGGCGCCGTGCTGGTTATTGCCACTTTGTTTATTTTAATCAATATTTTTGTGGATATTATTTACGGTTGGCTCGATCCTAAAATCAGTAGACAGTAATGGTTACCCGTTTCTGACAATTGTAAATTTAGATATCAATTTAATGTGAAACCCTATCAAAAACAACACGTATAATTTAATTATGAAACCACTCCTTATATTTCTACTGTTTATCGGCTTGGGCCACGCCCAGCAAAAAACTTTTTCCGAAGCCGCCCTAAACGATGTGTTGCTTACCGTAGACCAGAGCGAACTAACCTTTGGCGAAGTGCTGCGGCAAAACAAGGGCAAAACCATCTTTATAGACGTTTGGGCCAGTTGGTGCAAGGATTGTATAGAGGGCATGCCCAAAGTACAGCAACTGCGAAAGGAAAATCCGGAGATGGTCTTTCTCTTCCTCTCCCTCGACAAGGAAACCAAAAGCTGGAAGCACGGCATGGAGAAATACGGCGTGCTGGGCCAAAACTATTTTGTGCCCTCGGGCTGGAAGGGCCCATTGTGCTCCTCCATTGATTTGGATTGGATTCCGCGCTATATGATCGTAAATCCGGAAGGGGAAATTAGCCTGTACAAGGCCATTGTCACCGATGACAAAAACCTTTTGAAAGAATTAAATTAAGCCCAACACCCAATAACCTATTAACCCATTAACTCAATAAAATGAGAAAGAAAATAGTAGCAGGCAACTGGAAGATGAATCACGATTTGGCAGAGACCGAAATGTTTCTGGTAGCATTGAAAAAACAGGTGTTCCCCGAAGAAGTTTCGGTTATGATAGCCCCTTCCTTTACCAATTTGCACCACGCCTTTAACTCCCTGCGCGAGCATCCCGTAACCGTGGTAGCCCAGAATATGCACCAAAGCGGGGAAGGCGCCTTTACCGGTGAAGTTTCTTCCCCCATGCTAAAAAGTGTGGGCGTAGACGCCGTTATCTTGGGCCATAGCGAGCGCCGCGCCATGTTTGGGGAAGACAATGCCCTGCTGGCAGAAAAAGTAAACACCGCCCTTGAAAATGAAATGACGGTTATTTTCTGTGTGGGCGAAGAACTGGACGACCGCAAACAAGACAACCATTTTGAGCTTATAAAGACCCAACTGTCCGAAGGCCTTTTTCACGTGGGCGATGATGCCTGGAAAAATATCGTAATTGCCTATGAACCTGTTTGGGCCATTGGCACCGGCGAAACCGCAAGCCCGCAACAGGCACAGGAAATGCACAAAGTAATTAGGGAAGCCATAGCCAAAAATTACTCCCAAACCATTGCAGATGAAGTTCCCATCCTTTACGGAGGAAGTGTAAAACCTGACAATGCCGCGGAAATCTTCTCACAACCCGATGTTGACGGCGGCCTTATTGGTGGCGCTTCCCTCAAGGTGGAAAGCTTTATGGAAATTGTAAACGCCTTCAAGAATTAATTTCTCAAGTTCCAATGCCCGATGTCTCGCAAGAAATACAGACGCCTTGGAATTTATTATTTGTTAATTAGAATTTTTGCAATCTTCGATGAATTATATTGAGTACATATTTAAGGTAAGCCCCCTCCAGCCCGGTACCGAAATCCTGATTGCCGAACTGGGCCAGGCGGGCTTTGAGAGTTTTGTGGAAACCGAGGAAGGCGTTTCGGCCTATATCCAAAAGGAAAATTGGCAGCCTGATATTTTGGATGGAATCCATATTCTTTCCTCCGGCGAATTCAATATTGATTATTCTTTTTCAGAAATTGAACAGATCAACTGGAACGCCGAGTGGGAAAAGAACTTTGACCCCATTGAGGTGGACGGAAAGTGCACCGTCCGGGCTCCTTTTCACCCCGAAAAAAACGTTGAATACGAAATTGTCATCGAGCCGAAGATGTCCTTCGGTACGGGCCACCACGAAACTACCTTTATGATGCTGCAGTTTGTTTTGGAAAATGATTTCAAAAATAAAACCGTGCTCGATATGGGCTGCGGCACGGCCGTCTTGGCCATTCTTGCCCAGATGCGCGGCGCCTCAACCCTCGATGCCATCGACATTGATGAGTGGTGTTATGAAAATTCACTGGAGAATATCCAAAGAAATAATGCCGAAAATATTTCGGTCTATTTGGGCGATGCCTCGCTTTTGGAAAACAGAAAATATGACGTAATCATCGCCAATATCAACCGGAACATTTTATTGAACGATATGGCCGCCTATAGAAAATGTTTGGATCGGGGTGGTGAAATATATTTGAGCGGGTTTTACGCCGAGGATTTGCCCAATATCACAAAAACTTGCAATAATCTGGGCCTTCGTTTCGTTGAAAAGAAGGAAAAAAATAAATGGATTGCCGCAAAATTTGTAATTTAGTGGAAACCAAATCAATAATTAACGATTTAGCAGTTTTGAGTACCAAGGAAAAAATTCAAGAAGAAATAGCACTGGCCGAGAAAGTGGGCCGTCTCAATGAAATAGTGCTTTACAATGACGATGTAAACACCTTTGACCACGTGATCAATAGTTTGATCTTTGCTTGCGAGCACACTCCCGAACAGGCCGAGCAATGCTCCATCATAGTTCACTACAAAGGAAAATGCACGGTAAAAACAGGAGAATTTGACGACCTAAAACCACGATGTAGTATGTTGCTGGAAGCCGGGTTGAGTGCCGAGATCATCTAAAACCATTCAAAATACAGGCCGGAGATAATGACGGCCAGCACAAGTATAATAAGTACAATTGCAATAAAACCTGCCCCAATGCGGGTTTTTTTATTGTCCTGCAGAATGTAATCCCTTTCCTTTTCGTTGTCGGAGTCTTTTACGATTTTGATCCTTTAGATTGGTTTTTATTGTTTTCAAATAAAAAAGGCCGCCCATTTTTCGGACAGCCTTTTCCCTTGTTGTGACCTCGCCAGGATTCAAACCTGGAACCTTCTGAGCCGTAATCAGATGCGCTATTCAGTTGCGCCACGAGGCCGAAATTGTTTCGCTTTAAGCGGGTGCAAATATATTTCTTTTTAACTTGCAAGGCAAATTAATATCCCGAAAAAATGAATTTAACCAGCTACATCAGGAATATTGAGGATTTTCCCAAACCTGGGGTCCATTTTAAAGATATAACGCCCTTGCTTGCCGATGGGGCTGCCACACGTTATTGTGTGGAACAGTTGGTGCAAATGGTGGCTGATCAAAAAATTGACAAGGTGGTTGCCATTGAGTCGCGCGGTTTTTTCTTCGGCATTCTTTTGGCCCAAGAGCTCGGCGCAGGCTTTGTACCCGTGCGCAAACCCGGCAAACTTCCCGCCACTGTGATCACCGAACCCTACAAACTGGAATACGGCTGGGATACCATTGAAATGCACCGCGACGCCATAAAAAAAGGGGAGCGGGTGCTGCTGCACGACGATGTGCTGGCTACGGGTGGCACAGCGGCGGCCGCCTGCAAACTGATTGAAAATCTGGGTGGTGAAATAGTTCAGTGCAATTTTTTAATGGAACTGGAGTTTCTGAACGGCCGCCATAAACTGCAAGGGCAACATGTAAAGTCGCTGCTGAAATATTAATCGAGTGCATTTTTTGTCACCCAAAGTCTGTAGGCAAAAAGCGCCATTTGCAGTTTCGAGGCCTTTTCCAGATCAACGCCCTTTTTGGTGTAACTTGGCAATACCTTTTTGTTGAGTTTTGACAGTATTTTGAAAAAAGACTTTTTCATAGCTCCAAGTTAAGGAAATCTGAGTTACACTACCTTATTTTTAAGAAAATTATACCATTGTTGGCTATTGTTTGGTCGTGATTTCCACTACACCGTTTACGCCCTTTCCGCCATACTTTTTGAGGGCTCTCTTTCCTTTTAGTACGGTAACCTGGTCAATCTCCTCTGCCGAAATCTCCATCACGTCATCTTTGGTGGTTTCCTGGCCGTTCACAAAATAAAGAGGGTCATCCTTTTTGGAGTTTTTTGGCGCTCTATGTACGTATTTAGGATGCGGCTTGCCAGCTTCCTCTTGTTCCATTTCCATTCGGCGCGTTTCTTGCTCCATTCTGGCAGCCCTGTCTTCCAGCCGTTCCCGTCGATGGGTCATTTGGTTGTGGCGTTGCTTCATTTGGGCCTCCCGTTCCTCCATTTTTTCGTGCATCGCTTTTTGCCTTTCATTCATGGCCTTTCTGCGTTCCTTCATAATTTCGCGGCGTTCATCCATAATATCCCTTCGCTGGTCCATGCGTTCCTGGCGGCGGGCTTCGGCAGCTTCCGACCAAAATCCGGGGTTTCCCTCATCGTCCACATAAAATGAAAAGGTATCTATACCCTCGTCATCGGTCACCTGGTAATTGCCATTGCCGCCATTGCCGCTGAAACTGATGGCAAGCGAGACAATTTCATTGTTCGGGTTGCGCACTGCCGAATAGTTCAGTGTTATTCCGTACTGGGCTTTTACCTCGGCCTTTATTTTGTCTAGGGTGGCATCTGTGGTATTTTTGTCGATAGTGACCCGGTACTTCTCCAAGATCTCTTTTTTCTCAACCGGGCTAATTGATGGTTGGGGATCTTGGGTTGTAGTTACCTCTGCGGGAAGGCTGTTATTTTTATTGGGAATGGACTTTGGTTCTTCCTGTCTGGGTTTTGTGGTTACAGGATTTGTTTTTTTGATCGGGCTTTCCACGTATTTTATTTCTTCCCTAACATTGAAACCGAGGAAAAACAGGGCCAATAGTGGCAGGATCAAAAAGGTTTTCAGGGCATTGCGTCGGGGTGAATCTGTCTTGTTGATCATGATGATGCGTTTTTTGATGAATGAATTATTGAAGTTGTTTGCCAAAGATTGTGTTTGCATAGGCACGGCGACCTTTAATAGCGCAAATTGGTATTCTTTTCGATTGGCCGATTGCGCCAGGGCGTCGTGATCGGCAATAAATTCCAGATTCTGCAAAAGGCACTTCTGGTAATGCCAGGCCATGGGGTTGTACCACTGTACTGCCACCAGAAGATGGGAGAGCAGCACATCCATGGAGTGCAGTTGGGTGGCATGGACCCTTTCGTGTGCCAAAATCATGTGGAGTTCGTCTTTTCCATAATCTTTCGGATTGTAAACGATGTAGTTGAAAAATGAATAGGGCGCTCCCGCAGTGCTGTCCTGTATGAGTCTGTGGCCTTTGAGCTTCTGGAAACTTTTTTTCCGCAACCAAAGATAAACGGCAGTAAGTTGGTAGATCAACTTTAGCCACAATACCAAAAACCCTGCAATATATATAAAGGTAAAAATGTTTTCTGCGGAAACGCTTCCCGGGGCATTCGGCAAAAGATGGGTTGCTGAGGTTAGGGCCGAAAAATTGTCTGCTTGGGAAGGGATCGCGAAATTTTCGTACTCGGGAAGTACTACCGAGGTGGTAAAGGTGAATTGTAACAGCGGAAAACAAAGAGCCGCCACTATGCCCAATAGGAGAAAGGCACGATGGCTTTGGTAATGCGTTTCCTTTCTTAATAGAAACAAATAGACCAGATGGAAAAGGGCAAGCACCCCCGCAGATTTCAGTAAATAAGGCAGAACATCCATATCAGTCTTTTTTTTCGATTATTTCAAGTATCTCCCTAAGCTCCTGGGCGCTTATTTTTTCCTCCTTGGCAAAGAAGGATACCATATTTTTATAGCTGTTGTCAAAATACCGCTGGGTGGCCTGTTTCATAAACCCCTTGGTGTAGGCCTGCTTCGATATGGTGGGGTAATATTGATGGGTTTTTCCAAAAGCTGTATGCGCCACATAGCCTTTTTCCTCCAGGTTGCGCACAATGGTGGAAATGGTATTGTAATGATTGTTTCCCGGTAAAATGGCCATGATTTCCCGTACAAAGCCCTTTTCCAGTTGCCAAAGGGCCTGCATGACTTCTTCTTCCTTGTTGGTGAGTGCTTCCATAGGTCCAAACTTAAAACTATTTTTTTTAGTTATGCAACTATAAATGTAGTTATATAACATCGATGTTCGGTTTTTATTGTCCGCCTTGGAAAAAAGGGGAGGGGGTTTCCACCCTTTTTGCGGGAATTAGTATCTTCGCTTCCTTTGTTTCTGGTATGGACTATCTGTTGGTTTTTTTGGGGTTGGTGCTCTTGGTTGTGGGGGGTGAGTTTTTAGTTCGCTCCTCTGTGGCCCTTTCCTTTAAACTCCATCTTTCCAAAATGGTCATTGGTCTTACGGTGGTTTCCTTTGCCACTTCGGCTCCGGAACTATTGGTGAGCTTGCAGGCGGCCATCAACGGGTTTTCTGATATCTCGTTGGGAAATGTCATTGGCTCCAATATTGCCAATATTGGCTTAGTGCTGGGAGTTACGGCGGTTATTGCCCCGCTCGCTATTGACAAGGGTTTTTACACCCTCAATTGGCCGGTGATGATGATCCTTTCGGTGGGGCTGTATTTTATTCTGGAGAGTGGCGGACAAATCTCCCGCACCGAAGGTCTTGCCCTTTTGGCTATTCTTTTTGTTTACCTATATATATTGGTGCGCCGAGCCAAAAAGGAAAGGGCTACCCATCCCGTTGACGATAGTATTGATGAAGGTCTTTCCAAAGCGTCAAATTTCAGGATAACCATCTGGTTGCTCATTGGGGCCGGTGCGCTCTATTCCGGTAGTGAACTTTTGGTTGGCAGTGCAGTTGGTATTGCCCAACGGTTTGGGGTGAGCGAACGGGTGATTGCCATAACCATGGTAGCCGTGGGTACCAGTATCCCCGAACTCGCTGCCTCGGTTACCGCCGCTTTTAAAAACGAAAGGGCCATCTCCTTGGGTAATCTCATCGGGTCCAATATTTTTAATATCTCCTCTGTTTTGGGTATCACTGCCATCATCCAGCCCATTTTCCTTAAAAGCCCCGAAGTACTAAGTAATGATATTTTCTGGATGATTGGGTTTGCGGCCATTCTTTTGCCCTTGGCCTTTCTTCCAAAATCTTACCAGTTGGGCAGAAAAAGAGGCGTGGTACTGGTAGCGGCCTATGCTGTCTTTATTGGGATGACTATCCTAAATTAAAATTTTCACCTGCCCGAAATCCCAACATTGCCAAAACCTGCAACCTGTAGCCCGCCACAACGGCCCCAATTGCCAAAACTTGCGACCCGCTCTAAGCCCGTCATATCAACTTGCAATCCGCATTGCTGTGATATTTGTATAAAAGACTTTTTTGCAGCCCCACCCCCTCAAAAAACAGGGTGGTTCATAAGAAACTCATAAGTTTTGTGAAAAATACCTCATATAATATAGGGTTGTATTGGGCAATTTCATATTTTTGCCTGGTCAAACCATAAAAATCAGCTCAATGCCTACATTGCGATTTCACGCCATCAAAGAAACTTTTAACAGGACCCCTGTTCCTTTTTCCGAACCCGAAAGACGCTCCGAGATTTTTGGAAAGAACGTATTTAACGAGGCCGCCATGCGGCAGTACCTTACCCGTGATTCCTTTAAGAGTGTTATGGATGCCATGGAAAATGGCACCAAAATAGAGCGCCACATAGCCGACCATATTTCTACCGGAATGAAGGAATGGGCCATTGCCAAAGGTGTTACCCATTACACCCACTGGTTCCAGCCACTCACCGGTGCCACGGCGGAAAAGCACGACGCTTTTTTTGAGACCATAGAAAATGGCCAGGCCATCGAAAAATTCGGCGGAAGCCAATTGGTGCAACAGGAGCCAGACGCCTCCAGCTTTCCCAACGGAGGTATCCGGAATACCTTTGAAGCCCGGGGCTACACCGCCTGGGATCCTACCTCACCTGCGTTCATTTATGGCACTACCTTATGTATTCCTACGGTCTTTGTCTCCTATACAGGAGAGGCCCTCGACTTTAAAACGCCGCTTCTTCGCGCCCTGCAGGTGATTGACGGTGCGGCAACGGCCGTGGCCAAGTATTTTGACAAAAACGTTACCAAAGTAAACGCTACCTTGGGCTGGGAGCAGGAATATTTCCTTATTGACAGTGCCCTGGCCCTGAGCCGGCCAGATATTTCCTTGGCCGGAAGAACCTTGCTGGGCCATTCTTCAGCTAAGGGACAGCAGTTGGACGATCACTATTTTGGCTCCATTCCGGCAAGAGTATTGAATTTTATGAGGCATCTTGAGCACGAGTGTATGCTGTTGGGGATTCCGGTGAAAACGCGTCATAACGAAGTGGCTCCCAATCAATTTGAATTGGCGCCAATCTTCGAGGAAACCAACCTGGCAGTTGACCATAACTCCCTTTTGATGGACCTAATGCGGAAGATAGCCGAAAAACACAACTTTACGGTACTGCTGCACGAAAAGCCCTTTGCCAATGTAAACGGAAGTGGTAAGCACAACAACTGGTCGTTGGCCACCAATACCGGGGTCAATCTGCTGGGGCCTGGTACCACGCCTATGCGCAACCTGCAATTCCTTACCTTTTTCATCAATACCCTTAAGGCGGTAAATGATTATGAAGAACTATTGCGCGCCTCTATTGCCAGTGCCAGCAATGACCACCGTTTGGGTGCAAATGAAGCCCCGCCGGCCATTATTTCGGCTTTTATAGGCTCGCAGCTCACCGAGGTACTGGACGAACTGGAAAAAGTGACCAATGGCAAACTTTCTCCCCAGGAAAAAACCGACCTGAAACTTAATGTGGTTGGGAAGATTCCAGAGATATTGCTGGACAACACCGATAGAAACCGCACCTCCCCCTTTGCCTTTACGGGAAACAAGTTTGAATTCCGCGCCGTAGGTTCCACGGCAAACTGTGCCAACCCCATGACAGTGCTCAACGCCATTGTGGCCAAACAGTTAATGGACTTTAAAAAGAAGGTCGATTCACTTATAAAGGGCAAGAAGATGAAAAAGGACGATGCTATCTTCAACGTGCTGCGCGAGTATATTAAAGACTCCAAACGCATCCGTTTTGAGGGCGATGGCTACGGGGAAGCCTGGGAAAAAGAAGCCGAAAAAAGAGGTCTGAGCAACTTTAAAACTACCCCGGAGGCGCTGCAGGCCAAACTTACGGACAAGGCCGTAAATCTCTTTGAGGAATTGGGCATTATGAGCCGGGTAGAGCTGGAGGCCCGCCACGAGATCGAAATGGAGGAATATGCCCTTCGCATACAGATTGAGGCCCGTATTCTGGGCGATATTGCCAGGAACCACGTTATTCCCACCGCTATTCAATACCAGAATATTCTCATAACCAATGTTCAGGGCCTAAAGAACATCTATGGTCCCGAGTTTGAGAAATTCTGTGCTGAGCAGATGCACTTAATCGAGAAAATAAGTGAACACATCGCCAAGATCAATAAGGGAATTACCGATATGATCAATGAGCGGAAAAAAGCCAACAAACTTGAAGATAGCCGGGAAAAGGCCTTTGCGTATTGCAATGATGTGAAACCTTATTTTGAGACCATCCGCTACCACTGCGATAAGCTGGAGCTGTTGGTTGATGATGAGATTTGGCCCCTTACCAAATATAGGGAGCTGCTGTTTACCAAATAAAATTAACAAAAAATTAACATTCTGTTTTAAAACCAGACCAATCCGTAGTTAATCTATGGATTGGTCTTTTTCATCTATAAAAACAGAGATTCGATTTTCATTTGTTAAATTTTAAAGCCGCTATTCTCCTTTCATATAGACCCAATATCGCATCGGCTTTGGAAATTGATCTTTTTTTTTGCAACTTTATACAACCGTTTAATGCATCAAGCCTATTCTGAGGAGAAACGATTGAAGGCATTCCACGGTACTTTTCAGCAAACCTCTTTCCCTGCCCTTTCTTTCAGAACGGCCGGAGTATTGGTAAACACATTCCCCATTTCCCCATTAAATTCTTAGAATAACTTCATTCGGAAGTATTGCACTTTTTTTATCCCCATAGTTTATCCCCGTGCATGACGTCTTTTGGAGAGCCTTCCGTGTTTACGGAAACTATCCGGGCGGGCCGGGGCCGAAAAACCAAATATTAAAAAATTAAATTATTGATTATGAAAAGAATTATTTTTTGTTCAGTGGTGCTTTTAGTGGGGAATGCAGTTCTGGCACAGACTACTCCAACTGCCCCGGCGGCTCCAAGCTTGGCCCAGGCACTTACCCCTATGGGTACGGCCCCTTCCACGGCTAATATGGGCCACGCCATCCAGAATGGTACAGACAACAAGGTTTCTGTAACCCAAGTAGGCACCAGTCAGGGCTCATTTGTTGAACAGGGCAATGGAACCGGTACCGGCGGCAACCAAGCCAGGATATGGCAGACCGGAAACGTGGGCCCCAATAGCGGAGTGGCCAATATGGCTGAGACCCACCAAATGGGTACCAAAAACCAGACTACCCAGTATCAGTTTGGAGACCAAAATGAAGTACTTGTAAATCAGGGCATGCTCCTCACCCATAGTAAGCGAAATAGGGCAGTGGTACAGCAAGGATCGCAGAGTTCGCAAAAGGGCGAAAAAAACAAAGCCCAGATCGATCAGGATGGAAACCGTAACCAAGCGCGTACCCGGCAGCACTTTGATGAAAACGAGGCTTCTACCTTTCAATACGGTAATAAGAACTATGCCGATATCCTTCAAAACGGCAGGCCAGATAGCCCGTCTTCCCACGGCCACCGCGCTGAAATAGGCCAGGACGGCAATCTAAACGATGCCTGGATCCGGCAAAAGGGCCAGGGCGCTACCAATGAGGCCACCACCAGGCAAGTTGGTGACAACAACTATTCATGGCAAAAACAAAATGCTACCGCATCTAGCGGGATGGGCAACAATGCGGTAGTTGCCCAAGGCACAAATGCCCCCAACACTATGGCCGCCAATATTGATGATTTGCTGGATATGATGTATCCCTATCGTTTGGGCAGCGGAAGCAGTGCTACCAACAATGAAGCCTTCCAAAAACAAAACGGTGATGACAATCTGGTGGCTTCCTATCAAATGGGTGATGCCAACTATTCCGAACAAGAGCAAAAAGGCGATGGCAACCAGGCCTTGGTGTCACAAAACTATTATGACAGCGATCCGGCCCATGGCCAAAATTATGCCAAACAAGTACAATTAGGCAATGACAATCTTGCGGGCATTGGCCAGAATGGATCTAAAAACCGAGCGTTCCATAGCCAGGTTGGCGTAGGAAACAAAGCTCTCTCGGTGCAGTTGGGCTTCAAAAATGATGTAAACATTTATCAAAGGGACGATCTAAACGTGGCCCTCACCGCCCAGCATGGTGCCTGCAATGACATCTTAATAGTGCAATATGCCGGGCAAAGTGCATTGGTCAAGCAAATAGGAAACAACAATACGGCAAACATTTATCAGGCTGGCCCCGATGGGGGCGATGGCCCGTATGATTGTGGTTTTGACCCGCGCTTGAACCAGCGGCCCAGAAACCCTATTGATATTTTCAATATTCCGGATATTTGTCCGGGTTGCTAATTGAATTCAAGAAAAATGACGATTTCCAAATTAGAGGGAGGACTGGCGGGTCCTCCTTTTACCTTTATATATTGCGTGATTTTTCTGGGCAACTTGTGGGCGATTTCCAATCGCCTATCCCATTCTGGAGTAAAGTTCAGCCTAAAGCTGTTTTTTTATAGGAAAGCTAATCCGGAAAGACATTTAAATAATTAATTAACAAAAAATTAACATTTCTCAGAATAAACCCCAAATGTGCAGTTCATCGATTTTTTGAAAATCTTATCCAAGAAATGGCTACTTTTTAAGCAGGAAATACCATCATGTTAAAGGGGGTTTTCCCCCTTTTGTAGCTTCCGTAACTCCCTGTGCTTGTGTATTAAAAATTTTTGTTGCATCTTTGGATTGTGTTTAAAGGGTGACATTCACTTTAGGCACTACTCCTCAAAACAACAAACCTATCCCCTGGTAAATTTTGATTGAAAGGTCTATGCATGGACCGGCAAATCATTTAAAGCAAAATCCCCTAATTCCCCATAAAGTGTCCTTAATATATTATAGGCGTCGCTTTATGATTCCCCGACATTATCCCCATTAATTATTGAACCCATAAGGTAGTTTTAAGGATTGCCTTTTGGAAACCCGTAGAAAAGCAATTTTTTATGGCCAACGAACGTATATTTTTTTAACCAAATATTAATCTTTAAATCTTTTAATTATGAAAAAAGTGATTTTTTGCGCAGTAGCGCTTATGATGGGAGCTGTGGGGCTTTCACAGACCACTCCTGACTCGCCTGATGCGCCTCAGAATGCTATTGACCTTACTGCAAATCAACCGGCACCTCCCGGGGCAAACCGAGCCAAGGCTATTCAAAACGGCTTTAGCAATAAGGTTTCTGTAGAACAAGTAGGTACAAGCCAGAATTCTTACTCAGATCAAGACGATGGTTCAGGTGTCGGTTTGAACCAAGGTAGAATTCGACAAACTGGAAATGTTAGTGCTTCTAGTGGTGACAGTAACATGGCCGAACTTTATCAAAGAGGAACTTTAAACCAATCTACCCAATGGCAATTTGGCGATGGGAATGAGTCTTTGGTTAAACAAGGTGCCAGCGATAACGGAAGTCTCGGCAACCGTGCATTTGCCCAACAAGGTGCTGTAGGCGCACAACAGGCTGAAGACAATATGCTTGAAATAAGCCAGGATGGTGATGGGAACCAAGCCCGCACCCACCAGCGTTATGATAACAATGCGGCCTTGACTGATCAGGACGGAAATTTGAACTATGCTGATATTTTCCAAAATGCCCAGCCAAACCAATCTGATGGCCACTCTGCTGAGGTTACCCAAGAGGGAGATTTGAATGATGCTTGGGTACGACAAGACGGTGTAGGGGGCAAAAATGCCGCTACTGCTCGTCAAAACGGAACCGGCAACTATTCTGATCAAGTACAATGGTCTACTGACCCCGCGGATGCCAATGATAGCAACAACGCAGCGGTTTTCCAAGGCACAAATGGTGCAAATCCAATGACAGTTACGCATGATTCCTATATGAATAGCAATGTTTACGCATATCACGTTGGAAGCAACGGTACCTCTATAGGAAATATGGCTTTCCAAATGCAGAATGGAGACGATAATGATGCTGCAGCCTTCCAAAAAGGTATGTTCAACTATTCCGAGCAAGACCAACTTGGGGATGAAAATGACGCTTTGGTTATCCAAAACTTCTATGATCCAAATGGAGCAAATGGAGCAAACTATGCCAAACAAACCCAAGACGGTGATTACAACATTGCCGCAATTGGGCAAAATGGATATCTTAACAGAGCACTCCAGAGCCAAATTGGTGATGACAATGAGGCCTATTCTGTTCAGCAGGGTCATCACAATGACGTGAATGTTCACCAAAGAGGTAATGCTAATTACGCTACAACTGCTCAAGGAGCTGCTTGTAACGATATCCTAGTGGTTCAATATGATGGCCAGAGCGCTGTTGTTGAGCAAAACCTAGTTGGTGGTTTAGGTAATAACACAGCCAACATTTACCAATCTGGACCTGATGGTGGCGGTGGAGCTATTGACTGCGGTTTCGATACACCAAAAACTCCAAGAACACGGGTTGATATCCCAATATTCGACATACCCGATATTTGCCCAGGTTGCTAGGAAGTCCTTGGAAATTAATATTATTTAAAATAAAAAGGAGGGCTGAATATGCCCTCCTTTTACAATAAATTCTATATCTTTAGAAAACAATTGAACTTAATCCTATCAAGTACTTTACTTTGTGACAAATGAGAATTTTTTGCGAGAAAGTTTAAGAAAAAGCTGAATTAATTCGATTGGCAGATAGAAATTAAAAAAATATCGAAATGAAAACTACAATATTAAAGAAACTATTTTTGGGCGTCTTCTTCTCGGTTTTTCTCACAACTTCCACTTTTAGCCAGACCTACAAAACTGATGGAGACGGTTCCTCAAAAAATCAAAATTTGGTTAAAGGCCAGAATGTTTCACCTGAAATGCTGGCAAATTTGGGTATTATAACAAACCCCAACCCCAGAAATGCGTTGGTTCAAGGCAATTCCGTATATCTACAGCAAATCGGAGGGTACAATATGGCTCAAATTCAAACCCGTACGAACGCAAGTGATATAAAACTCACTCAAGATGGAGATTATAATGATACTTACATAGACTATACAGCCAATACTGCAGTAGCCGATTTGGTTCAAAAAGGTGATAACAACCGGATTGTTGACTTTGTAAATGATCCGAATGCCGACATCTCCCTAGAACTTATACAAGAAGGAAACAATCTTAATTTTGAACGGGATGGGGTAAACGAACTCACCAAATCATTAAAATTTAGACAAACGGAGGCCTCGCCGACAATAATTGTTAGAAGCTTTTATTAAATGATCAGTTTTGTTAAACATAATTGGCTTTTGAGCAAATATTTTATTTTTATTTTTCTTTTGGCGTATAGTACGGTAACTTACGCACAATTTTATAATAAAGAATATAAGGCTAAAATTTTAGTGAGAAACGATAGTGAGTTTTACACTTTTGCAGCAACCGCTGAAAATCTTACGCCTACAGATGTAAATCTTAAATATGAATTCATAGTTTTCAATGGTGATGCCAATAATAATATTTCGAAAAATACCCAATCTGATCTGTTCTTTATAAAAGGTAATGACAAGAAAATATTGTCCACGGTTACAGTAAATTACAATGAAACGGGCAAAATTACCATTGTGCTGATATTGTATAACCTGGATGGGAAACCCGTAGGCCAAGACCGGCTCGAATTGAAATCCGTGGATGGTCACCAGAAAATTGTTATTGATGAAAAACATGGAGAAAAGGATAAACAGAATTCAGATCAAGCTTCCCCCCAGGATGGGATTATATTTGACGGCTTAGTCGTGGAGAACACTCTTACCAAGGCGGGACGTGATTTTTATAAATACTTTTACGCAGATTATTACAACCGGGGTATTAAAACGAAAAAGAATATCGTAATAGAAGAAGTGCCAGGTAGGATGCGCACTACCAGAATCTCCGTAAAAATTGACGGCGAATTGATTTGGCAGTTTTTTTCACAACCGAAAAGAGATTTTTTAAAAAGTATGGCCAAAACAGCCTTGGAACGGAGCATAAAACACTTACAGGAATTACAACAACGAGACGAATCCCTAACCAGATATTAAAATAAAAAACATGAGACTGTCTGCCCTTCTTTTCATAGTATTTATTTGTGGGTCAAGCTATGCCCAACAATTTTCCTATAAACCCCTGAACCCCGCCTTTGGTGGAGATAGCTTTAATTATAATTGGATGCTAAGTTCAGCTACGGCGCAAAATAAGCTTACGGCAGCCAAAAACGAAAGGGAGCAGCAATCCAGTTTACAACAGTTCGGCGATAATCTGAATAAACAACTTTTGAGCCAAATTTCACGATCCCTATTACAACAACAATTGGGCGGCCTAAACTTTGACCAGGAAGGGACCTTTACCTACGGCAGCCTTAATATAGAAATCTTCCAATCTGACGAAGGATTGGTCATAAATATATTGGATACCTCCACTGGGGAGGAAACACAAGTTATTGTCCCAAATTAAACTAACTTCATGAGAATATTGATAAGAGCCCTTTGCCTAACCGGTCTAGTATTGTTTTCCTCGTGTTCGGCCTATTTCAACCAGCCGTTGTACCAGTCGCCCGCCCGCACGGGCGAATTTTCCAAATCAACACAGCCCCTGTTAGACTTGCCACCGGCAGCTCAGCCTTTGGAGGTTGCCGTTTATAATTTCAGCGACCAAACAGGGCAATATAAGGCCGTGGAAAACGGAAGCACCTTTAGCACCGCCATCTCCCAGGGCGGCACCACCATGCTTATCAAAGCCTTGGAAGATTCCGGCTGGTTTATTCCTATTGAACGTGAAAACCTGAGCAACCTTTCCACCGAAAGAAATATCATCAGGAATACCAAGCAGGAATATATCAAAAACCTAAACCCCGATGAACCGCCACTGCCGCCCTTGCTCTATGCCGGCTTATTGCTTGAGGGGGGCGTTATTTCCTATGATACCAACATCATTACCGGTGGGGCCGGCGCCCGTTATTTCGGCTTGGGTGGCTCGGCAAAATACAGGCAGGACCGGATTACCGTTTACCTTCGGGCCGTATCCACCAGCAACGGAGAAATCTTAAAGACCGTCTATGTGTCCAAAACGATACTTTCACAGGCAGTAGATGCCAATTTTTTCCGTTTTGTAAAATTCCAGCGGCTGCTTGAGGCCGAAACTGGGGTTACCCAAAATGAACCCGTACAACTGGCCATGAAAGATGCCATTGAAAAAGCGGTTCATGACCTGATTATTGAAGGAATTGCAAAAAAATACTGGAGTACCCAAGGTGGAAAGGAAGTCAACGACGAACTGGTGGCCGACTATCTTGCGGAAAAGAAAAAAGAAGAATCAACCCTCTTGTTTGATAGGATACAATTGGGCAGGGAAGAGAACAACTCCTTTGGGATTTCTGGCGGAATTGCTATGCCAGACAACGATTACGCCACCCAAAACCTCGGGTTTATGGGCCGGCTAGAGTACCAGCGCAGCTTCGGAAACTTCTTTAAGGCTGCCCTTGTGGGTACGGCCTTTAGACTGGACAATGGCAAACAATATGACAATATTTTTGGCAGTGTTGACCTCAATGGCCAATTTGCCCTTTTGCCTAACGACAAACTTTCGCCCTTTGTGTATGCCGGGGCGGGGGTGGTTATAGATTTTGTGAATCCGGAAGATAAATCGCTGCGTTTTGGCGATACCTTTTATAAGATCCAGTACGGCGTGGGGATGGAATATTTTATTTCAAGAAAGATAGGAGTCAAACTGTTCGGGGAACAAAATATCGTTTTCAGTGACAAACTCGATGGCGTGGTCCATGGCAAGAGGGACGATTTCTATTACAACATTGGGCTGGGGCTAAACTATTATTTCAAACTGTAACCATGAAAATGATGAAAAAATATCTACTTTTTATTTGCGCCATAACCACTTTGGTATTTTCGAGCTGCAGTGAAGATACCATAGATGTGGTGCTCTATGGCAGCTTATCGGGCAAGGTAGTAGCCAAGGAAACCGGTGACCCCCTGGAGAATGTAAAAATTACCACAAATCCCGCCAGTACCACGGTCTTTACCGATAGTGAAGGAAAGTTTAGGATCAATAGTCTTCCGGTAGATGATTATTCGGTCCAGGCCGAGATATCGGGCTATACTACCGGTTTTGAAGCCGTCTCTGTACAGGAAGACGCTACCTCTACGGTTTCGTTTGAGCTTGTTGTTGCCAGTACAAAAAACTCACCTCCCGCCGCACCTACCTTGGTCTCACCAGAGGATGGGGAAACCGAATTGCCCTTGGAGGTAACCTTTACCTGGGAAGGCTCTGACCCCGATGACGACGTACTTACATATTCCCTTGAACTTCGGAACGGAACCACCAATGAGGTACAGAATTTTAACGTGGCCCAAGATACCAGTTATACGGTACAGAATCTAAAACTTGCCACAAGCTACTTCTGGCAAGTGACTGTTACAGATGGAGAAAACGACCCGGTAAGCTCGGTGATCAGTGAATTCAAAACTTTGGTTGTGCCCGATAACCCCTATATTTTTGTGAAGGAAAACAATGGAAATCTGGTAATTTATTCGGGTGATAAAAATGATGGCCAGAGCGGTAATTCTGAGCCGGATTTTAACGTCCTGCAGTTGACCAGTGAAAATCTCAACAGTTTCCGGCCACGTAAAAGTGAAATATTAAAGCGGATAGCATTTTTGCGGAACTCTGGCGGGAATACCCAGATATTTACGATGAAATATGACGGTACCGATGTACAACAGGTCACCAACCAATTTCCGGTGGCGGGCTTCCGTACCGAGGAATTGAGCTTTACCTGGGCAGAAAACGACAGTAAGCTCTATTACCCGTATTTTGACAAGCTCTATTCCGTAAACTACGATGGCAGCAACACCCAGTTGATATATCAGACCAGTGATGGCTCATTTATTTCGGAAGTTGCCATTCCTGAATTTGATAACGACTTGGTCTTGTTGAAAACCAACAATTCCAGTGGCTATAACGTGCGGCTCTATACTGCCCGCATTTCTACCCAAACCGAAGAAGATATTATATTGGAAAACCAGGCCGGCGCGGTAAAAGGAATTGATATATCTGCCAATGCCGATAAGGTCGTTTACAGTAGAGACGTATCGGGTTCGGAAAATCCGGTATACCGAATCTTCGAAGCCCGTATTTTTTTATATGACATTCCTACGGCCACGCCAGAAGAAATAGAAACCAATGTTGGTACGGGTCAAAATGATTATGATGTACGTTTTTTCCCTTCGGAAGGAGGGTTGATCTTTACCCGGGTGGCCAACAATTTCGGGGCCGTCCCAGATATTTTTGAGTACGTTTTTGACCAGACCCAAAATGAACAGATCTTGTTTACCAATTCATTTATGCCAGATTGGGAATAGATGCAAAACCCAAAAACACCCACGGCCCACTTTTGTGGGCTTTTTTTAATCCGTACTTTTGCAACTTAACTGCAACCCATGAGCAAGGAGATTTCAAAGCGTTATGCGCAACGGGGCGTTTCTGCCGAAAAGGAAGATGTGCACAACGCTATCAAGAATGTGGATAAGGGCCTTTTCCCGAAGGCATTCTGCAAAATTGTCCCCGATTACCTTACAGGAGATGAAGATTATTGCCTGGTCATGCACGCCGATGGGGCCGGCACCAAATCATCACTGGCCTATGCCTATTGGAAAGAGACCGGCGACCTGTCTGTCTGGAAAGGAATTGCCCAAGATGCCCTTGTAATGAATATTGATGATCTGCTCTGTGTGGGCGCTGTTGACAATATTCTGCTATCATCCACCATCGGGAGAAATAATAATCTGATTCCCGGCGAAGTGATTGCCGCAATTATCAATGGTACCGAAACGCTTATCGCAGAAATGAAACAATTCGGGGTCAACATCCATTCCACGGGTGGCGAAACGGCCGATGTAGGGGATTTGGTGCGAACCATCATTGTAGACTCAACCGTTACTGCCCGCATGAAACGGAGCGATGTGATTGACAATGCCCATATTTCGGATGGCGATGTCATCGTTGGGTTGGCGTCTTTTGGCCAAGCTTCCTATGAAAAGGAATACAACGGTGGAATGGGCAGCAATGGGCTTACTTCGGCCAGGCACGATGTTTTTTCAAGCTATTTGGCAGAAAGATATCCTGAGACTTTTGATGCGTCCCTTCCTTCGCCACTTGTTTATTCAGGCTCAAAAAAATTGGATGATGAGGTTGCCCGAAGCCCTGTGAATGCCGGTAAACTCGTGCTTTCGCCTACAAGGACCTATGCCCCAATCGTAAAAAAAATCCTTTCGCAATACGGTAATGATCAAATCCACGGCATGGTGCACTGCAGCGGTGGAGCTCAGACAAAAATCCTTCACTTTGTTGATAATCTACATATCATAAAAGACAACTTATTTGAAATTCCACCCCTGTTCAAGCTTATCCAGGCCGAAAGTGGAACTGATTGGAAGGAAATGTACCAGGTTTTCAATATGGGCCACCGTATGGAGCTTTATGTTTCAGAAGAAATAGCCTCTTCCATTATTGAAATCTCAAAATCGTTTCAGGTCGATGCCCAAGTCATCGGCAGGGTAGAAAAAGCACCTTCCAAAAAGCTGACCATAAAGTCGGCCGTGGGCGAGTTTGTTTATTAAGGAAATATAACCTATCCTACTTACTAAAGCGGTACAACCTCCTTCGTCTTAGCGCAAAGCGCTTTCATCCTACGTCTTACGTCCGCGTTTTTAGGCGAAGCGCATAGGTTCTTAATACATTATGAAATGTGTGCCACGGCATCCTTTCGTTCCTCTAAAATATTGTAAATTTGCACCCATTATAAAAACTATATGTTAGACAGGCTTCAAATAATTAAACAGCGTTTTGACGAGGTGAGCGACCTCATCATTCAGCCCGATGTCATCAGCGATCAAAAGCGGTATATTCAGTTGAACAAGGAATATAAAGACTTGAGAATATTGATGGACAAGCGGGCGGAGTATATTGAGCTTACCAACAACATCAAAGAGGCCGAAGAAATTATAGCCGATGGCAGCGATGCCGAAATGGTTGAGATGGCCAAACTGCAATTGGAAGAAGCATCTGAGCGCATCCCGCAATTGGAGGAGGAAGTAAAGTTTCTGTTGATCCCCAAAGATCCCGAGGATGCCAAGAATGCCGTGATGGAAATCAGGGCCGGTACCGGTGGCGACGAGGCCAGTATCTTTGCCGGTGATCTTTTTAGAATGTACACCAAATACTGCGAAGGCAAAGGTTGGAAGACCAACGTAATAGACCTGAGCGAAGGCACCAGCGGCGGGTTTAAGGAAATCCAGTTTGAAATTGAGGGCGACGATGTTTACGGTACCCTGAAGTTTGAAGCCGGCGTACATCGCGTACAGCGCGTGCCCCAGACCGAAACCCAGGGTCGGGTGCACACCAGTGCCGCAACGGTCATGGTGTTTCCGGAAGCCGAGGAATTTGATATTGAAATAAACCCCAAAGACGTGCGTATTGATTATTTCTGCTCCTCTGGTCCCGGCGGCCAATCGGTAAACACTACTTATTCGGCGGTGAGATTGACCCACGTGCCCACCGGTATTGTCGCCCAATGCCAGGACCAAAAGTCACAACATAAAAATAAGGAAAAGGCTTTTCGGGTGTTGCGCTCAAGATTGTATGATCTTGAATTGGCCAAAAAACAGGCCGAGGATGCCGCCAAACGGGGCTCCATGGTCACCAGTGGCGACCGCAGTGCAAAAATCAGGACCTACAACTATCCGCAGGGCAGGGTCACCGACCACAGGATCAACTTGACTCTTTACAACCTAAGCAATATAATGAATGGCGATATTCAGGAGATTATCGATGAGCTCCAGCTGGTAAGCAATACCGAGAAGCTCAAGGAATCTGGCGAAACATTTTAGGGCAGTCATGACTATCGAAAAACTTATTTCCGAAATTCATAAAAAAGAATCCTTCCTATGCGTGGGGCTAGATGTTGACCTTGAAAAGATGCCCTCGTTTTTACGGGATAGTGATGATGCTATTTTTGAGTTCAACAAAGCCATCATCGATGCCACCCATAGGTTTGCGGTGGCCTATAAACCCAATACCGCCTTTTACGAAGCCTATGGCCTAAAAGGTTGGCGATCGTTGGAACGTACCATCCACTACCTAAACGAAAATTATCCAAACCTCTTTACCATAGCCGATGCCAAGCGTGGCGATATTGGCAATACCGCCGCCCGCTACGCCAGGGCATTTTTTGTCGATATGGGGTTTGATGCCGTTACCGTGGCCCCGTATATGGGTAAGGATTCCGTAGAGCCGTTTCTCGCTTTTGAAGATAAGCATACCATTCTCCTTGCCTTGACCTCAAATGAGGGAGCCCTCGATTTCCAGACTAAAATAGTAGGGGAGGAGCCGCTTTACAAGCACGTATTAAAAACTTCAAAAAATTGGCGCAATAACAATAATCTGATGTATGTTGCCGGGGCCACTCAAGCAACACACCTGGCAGAAATACGGGAGATTGTTCCCAACAGCTTTTTGCTGGTTCCCGGGGTGGGGGCACAAGGCGGTAACCTAAGGGAAGTATGCGAGTTTGGACTGTCACAGAATATTGGCCTGTTGGTTAATTCGTCCCGGGGTATTATTTATGCCTCACAAGATCGTGATTTTGCCAAGGCCGCGGCCATTGAGGCCGAAAAGCTTCAGTTGGAAATGAAAGCCATTTTGCATGGAATTCATTGATCAACTTCAAAGAAAGGTAATTCTTCCAGAAACCCCTATGCGGATTGTTTCCTTGGTTCCTTCCCAGACAGAACTATTGGTAGATTTAGGCTTGGAGGAAAAACTCTTGGGCATTACCAAATTTTGTGTTCACCCAAAAGCCCTTCGGAAAACAAAATCTGTAGTGGGTGGTACAAAACAGGTGAATTTTGACCGAATCCAAGCCCTGCAACCCGACATAATAATCTGCAACAAGGAAGAAAACACTGAGGAAATGGTGATGAAACTAGCTACCCTGGCGCCTGTTTGGGTAAGTGATGTGGCTACCATAGAAGATACTTTTGATTTGATCGGTGAACTGGGTAAAATTTTTGATGTCACAGATAAGGCCGCCCATTTAAATACTGAAATTCTGGCGGCCTACCGTGATTTTAAAACCTTTATGCAGAATCATTCCCACAGGAAAGTGCTGTATTTGATTTGGAAAGACCCTTACATGGCTGTGGGAAGAGATACTTTTATCAATGAATTATTGGCTTTAAATAAGTTTGAAAACACGCTCCTATCCGAAGACTCCCGCTATCCCGAAATTGATAGGGCCTCATTGGAACGACCAGAATTGGTTCTGTTATCAACCGAACCTTATCCGTTTAAACAAAAACATGTAGCGCAACTTCAGAAGGAGCTGGGCAATCGGGTTATTTTGGTGAACGGAGAATATTTTAGTTGGTACGGAAGTCGGCTTCAAAAAGCCTTTAGTTATTTCAAGTCCCTACACCAAACTCTCGATTCTTAAAAGCTTCATCGGTTTTTGCTAAGGAGATCTTTATCTGCTATGATTGATAGGAACTTTGTTTTATTTCCTTGTAAAGCTCATCGGCTTCCCGATGTATGCGTTCACTTTTTTCGGCATCTTTCAAAGACATTTCAAAAGAACGGCGCATCAGGTATTGGTAACGCGCCTTCAATTTGTCCAATCTTGATTTTTTTCTAAACAGGTTCAGCATATTTCCTACTTCTAATAAATGCAAAGGTACTGTGCAAAAAGGAAAGGTGCTATTAATGTAAGGTTAATGGAATCAAAATATTCCGTTCAAGACAGGCTATTTTGTTAAAAAATTGTAGGATCATCAATCCTGCAGCAAAAATACATTGCGTAGAAGGGTAGTGGTACGCGCCGAAATATTATTCCGAATGTTCTTCTCCTCCACACTTATCATTTTATATACCCCGTCCAGTGCCTCGTTGGTCACGTAATCGGTGAGATCTGGATTTACCCTGGTGACAAACGGAACCGAATTGTACTGGGTAATAATGGTATTCCATATCTGGTCTGCCCCCACCTTGGCAAAAGAGTTGTTTATCACTGGGTGGAATTTGGAATACAGCGCACTGTGGGTTCGCTGCTCGAGGTAATGGGTCGCGGCGTTGTCAGGCCCGAGGAGTATATTTTTGGCATCGGCAAATGTGATGTCCTTTACAGCGGAAACGAAGATGGGGGTAGCCTCTTTGACCGCATTTTCGGCGGCCCGGTTCAATGCTTTGATGCCTTCATCGGCCAGGCTGCCCAAGCCAATGTCCCGCAAGGTTTGGTCTACTTTTCGCAATTCATCGGGCAACATAATCTTGACCAGCGGATTTCCGTAAAAACCATTTTTCTGGGTGAGCTTGGTCACCTGTTTTTCTATCCCAAAATCAAGAGCCTGTCGCAATCCACTGGCAATGGTCGCGGAATCAAGGCCCACCCCGCTTTGGTTTGGAAGTGTATTTACGGCCTGTTGCAGCTCGGCACAGGAAAGGATTGTAAAGAGGGATAAAATGGAGAACAGTCGTTTTGCCCACATAGTAATTTGAAATTTAGTTTTTCCAAATATAAAAAGGCCCTCTGTAAAAAGGGCCTTTTTTAAGGGGTTTTTAGCTAAAAACTATTTTAGGACTTTCACCGTTTTGGAAGAATTTCCAATAGTTACCTTCACCATATAGGTTCCGGAAGCCAAACCGCTCATATTGATGGCGGGAGAAATTTTTCCTGGAGCTTCTTGAAGAACTACTTTTCCAAGGATGTCATAAACAGTTACGTTGTCAACAGTATTCTTGCTCTGAATATTCAGCACATCTTTCACGGGGTTTGGATAAACCGAGAAATTAATGGCTGAGAAATCATCGGTAGATGCCGTTTGGATGTTTCCGTTAAAAAGGGTTACATCATCCACATACAAGTCGTTGTGGGTTGTTGCAGAATAGAAGTCAATGGCCGCCAATTCAATAAACACCTGGGTGTTGAAAGCGAACTCGTGGTCAAAGATATACTGTACGTCATTTACGTACATATCCCAGGTTTCGTTGTCAATATCGTAAATACAGTCAACCTTAAACCACTCATCTTCCGGATAGCTAAAAGAAGCTACCGATACGGTACAGTCTTCTCCTGCCGGGCTGGCATCAATGGTTCCTTGACCGCCAGAGTTTCCATCGCAGTTAAAGAAGACATTACCGCCCATCAAGGCTTGGTTCCAGGCCTGTCCGTCTGGGGTTTTGGCCGCCTGCATATTAAAATAACCGCCACCGCCAGAGGGAATATATCCATACCATCTTACGCTATAAACTCCTGAGATTGGCGCTGAAGGAATCAATAAAAGTTCATCTGTGATCACAGAACCATCAATGTGCATGCTCTGAAAGCCAGAAAAGGCCTCGCTATCGGTCACATCGGCATCCTCTGCGCCGCCATTGGTGCCACCCCAAGTTCTCCAGTGGGGAGATTGGGCAGAAATATCGCCAAGATTGTAGGAATCAAAATCATCAGTAAGTTCCGTTTGGGCATAAGAGGAAAAGCCGAAGGCACCTAAAGCAAGTGCCAATACGTAAATTTTTTTCATAAATTATTGCTTTTAAATTTTAAGTTAATGAGGGGCAAGTTACAAAAATATTAATGGGAATGCCGATAAAATCTACAATTCCTATCATTTTTTTAATTTCGATTTTTGCCGATTTAGGATATTTGACAGAGGAAGTGCCTTCTTGTTTTTTGAAAAACAGTTGTTTAGGAATTTGAAAAGAAAAAAACATAGCAAAAAAAAAGACCCTTAAAAAAGGGCCTTTTTTTCTGTTTCAATAAATCTTATTTAAGAACTTTCACGGTTTTGGAAGAATTTCCAATGGTTACCTTCACCATATAGGTGCCGGAAGCAAGTCCACTCATGTTGATAGCAGGAGAAATTTTTCCTGGAGCTTCTTGAAGAACTACTTTTCCAAGGATGTCGTAAACAACAACCTTATCAACTGCACTCTTGGTCTGGATATTCAACACATCTTTTACTGGGTTTGGATACACAGAGAAGTTTAGTGATGAGAAATCATCTACCCCAGATGTCTGGATATTACCGTTGTATTGTACGATATCATCAACATACATTTGGTTGTTGGCGCTGGCAGAGTAGAAATCTAGTCCTGCCAACTCAATAAACACCTGTGGTCCAAATGCAAATGGCTGGGCAAACACATACTGTACATCATCGATATACATATCCCAAACTTGGCCATCGATATCATAGACACAATCAACCTGGAACCATTGGTCCTCTGGGTAGGAAAATTGCTGATCAAAAGCTGAGCAGTCAATTTGACCGGTAACTCCGCCTAAACCAGGAGATGAGCCGTCACAGTTAAAATAAACGTTTCCACCCATTAGGGCTTGGGTCCAAGCCGTACCGTCTGGAGATTTTGCTGCTTGCATGTTAAAATAGCCAGACATACCGGATGGAATGTAAGCGTGAAATCTAATAGAGTAAACGCCGCTGATTGGAGCAGAAGGCACCAACATAATCTCATCGGTGATTTCGTTTCCGGGGATTAGCATAGACTGGGCTCCAGAGAAGGCTTCGTCATCTACAACATCGGCGTCTTCAGCACCTCCGTTGGCACCAGACCAGGTTCTCCAGTGAGCGGCTTGGGCAGAAATATCGCCAAGAGTGTATGATTCAAAATCATCTTCGAGCTCTGTTTGAGCATAGGAGGAAAATCCGAAAGCACCTAAAGCAAGTGCCAAAAAGTAAATTTTTTTCATAATGTTCAGTTTTTAAATGTTTAATATTGATGATGCAAGATACAAAAATATTGTATCAACGCAATAATTTTTATAATAAATTATAACATCAATAATTATCGAAAAAGCTTGTGTTCGTTAGGTTTTAACTAAATTTGTACCTCAATTTCAGAAGAAGAATATCATGCAACAGGAAAAGCCCTATAAACCAAAGCACAAAGTACGCATCGTCACCGCCGCCTCTCTTTTTGACGGGCATGATGCCGCTATAAACATCATGCGCCGTATCATACAGGCTACCGGAGTGGAAGTAATCCACCTGGGCCATGACCGCAGCGTAGAAGAAGTGGTAAACACGGCCATTCAGGAAGATGCAAATGCCATTTCCTTGACGTCCTATCAGGGAGGCCACAATGAATATTTTAAATATATGTATGACCTGCTGCAGGAAAAAGGTGCTTCCCATATCAAGATTTTCGGTGGTGGGGGTGGAGTTATACTTCCTTCTGAAATAAAGGAGCTCATGGATTACGGAATTACCCGTATCTACTCCCCCGATGATGGTCGCGAAATGGGCCTGCAGGGGATGATCAATGATTTGGTGAAACAGGCAGATTTTGCCATCGGTGAAAGTCTGGACAATGAAATGGAAAGACTCCCCCAAAAAGATATGGGCGCCATAGCGCGCATTATTTCGGCTGCCGAAAACTTTCCCGAAGTAGCAAAGGAAACGCTGGATAAAATCCATAAGAAAAATAAAAACAGCAAAACGCCCGTCCTGGGCATTACCGGTACCGGCGGGTCTGGAAAATCGTCTCTGGTAGATGAATTGGTGCGCAGATTCCTTTCAGATTTCCCCGAAAAAACCCTCGGCATTGTTTCAGTAGATCCCTCCAAACGTAAAACGGGAGGAGCCTTATTGGGCGATCGAATCCGTATGAATGCCATCAATTCGCCACGGGTCTATATGCGCAGTCTTGCCACCCGACAAAGCAACCTGGCCCTTTCAAAATACGTTACCGAAGCCATTCAGGTACTCAAGGCGGCCCAATACGACCTCATTATCCTCGAGACTTCAGGCATAGGCCAAAGCGATACCGAAATACTCGATCATAGTGATGTCTCGCTGTATGTTATGACCCCGGAATTTGGAGCCGCAACCCAACTTGAGAAAATTGATATGCTCGATTTTGCCGACCTGGTGGCCATCAACAAATTTGATAAGCGCGGCTCGCTCGATGCCCTTCGCGACGTAAAAAAACAGTATATGCGCAACCACCACCTGTGGGATACCCCCCAGGACCAGTTGCCCGTATATGGCACAATTGCTTCCCAATTTAACGATCCGGGAATGAACAAGCTTTATAAAGCCGTGATGGCCAAGCTTAATGACAATACCGAACTCGATCTGAATAGCACCTTACAGGTTCCCGAGGAAATGGACGAAAAAGTATTCGTGATTCCACCGGCGCGCACCCGCTACCTTTCCGAGATTTCCGAAAATAACCGCGCCTATGACAAGAAAGCTTCAGAACAGGCCGAGGTGGCACAAAAGCTATATGCCATTTACAAGACAATAGCTGTTGAAACTGGAAAGGAACCCCAACTGGACAAAGCGGGAATAGTTTCCGAACCACTTCTTCAGGCTGAGAAAAATAAGGACTTCCTAAAACTGTTGCTCGCGGCCTTTGATCGGGAAAAGATGAAGCTCGATCCTTACAACTGGGAAGTCATCACCGGTTGGGATGAAAAGATAAACAAATACAAAAATCCCGTCTATTCTTTTAAGGTTCGCGGCAAGGAGATTAATATCGAAACCCATACCGAGTCGCTTTCGCACACCCAAATTCCCAAGGTAGCCCTGCCAAAATATCAGGCCTGGGGCGATATTTTAAAATGGACCCTTCAGGAAAATGTGCCCGGCGAGTTTCCCTACACTGCTGGTCTTTACCCCTTCAAGCGCACCGGCGAAGACCCTGCCCGTATGTTTGCCGGTGAAGGCGGGCCAGAGCGTACCAACCGCCGTTTCCATTATGTGAGTATGGGCTTGCCGGCAAAACGGCTCTCCACCGCCTTTGACAGCGTTACGCTATATGGCAATGATCCCGACCTTCGGCCCGATATTTATGGCAAAATTGGAAATGCCGGGGTTTCCATATGCTGTCTCGATGATGCCAAGAAACTCTATTCAGGTTTTGATCTCAGCCATCCCATGACCTCGGTGAGTATGACCATCAACGGCCCGGCACCTATGCTCTTGGGCTTTTTTATGAATACAGCCATTGATCAAAACTGTGAAAAATATATCCGTGAAATCGGACTGGCAGACGAAGTGGAAAAGAAGATCAAAAAAATATATGACGAAAAGAATATTGAAAGGCCCAAATACCACGGCACCCTGCCTGAAGGCAATAACGGGCTTGGATTGCTTTTGTTGGGAGTTACTGGCGACCAGGTGCTGGCCCCCGAGGTTTACGAAAAGATAAAATACGAAACCCTCCAGCAGGTGCGCGGCACCGTGCAGGCCGATATTTTGAAGGAAGACCAGGCGCAGAATACCTGTATATTTTCCACCGAATTTGCCCTCCGTCTCATGGGCGATGTGCAGGAATATTTTATTGAAAAGAAGGTAAGGAATTTTTACTCGGTTTCCATAAGTGGCTACCACATTGCCGAAGCTGGCGCCAACCCCATCACCCAATTGGCCTTTACCCTGGCAAACGGCTTTACCTACGTAGAGTACTACCTGAGCCGCGGGATGGATATTAATGAATTTGGACCCAACCTCTCCTTCTTTTTCAGTAACGGTATTGATCCCGAATATGCCGTGATTGGTCGGGTAGCCCGAAAAATTTGGTCCAAGGCCCTGAAGGAAAAATACGGGGCCAACCCTCGGGCCCAAATGTTGAAATATCACATCCAGACCTCGGGCCGGTCACTTCACGCCCAGGAAATAGATTTTAATGATATCCGCACCACCCTGCAGGCCCTTTATGCCATTTATGACAATTGCAACTCATTGCATACCAATGCCTATGATGAAGCTATTACTACTCCTACGGAGGAAAGCGTGCGGCGGGCCATGGCCATACAGTTGATTATCAACAAGGAACTGGGCCTTGCCAAAAATGAAAACCCCCTCCAGGGAGCCTTTATCATAGAAGAACTTACCGATCTGGTTGAAGAGGCCGTCTTGACCGAGTTTGATAGAATTACCGAACGCGGCGGCGTGCTGGGCGCTATGGAAACCATGTACCAACGTGGCAAGATCCAAGAAGAAAGTCTGTATTATGAAACCTTAAAGCACAGTGGCGACTATCCCATTATTGGGGTGAATACCTTCCTGAGCAGCCAAGGGTCGCCCACAGTACTGCCTGCAGAGGTGATCCGGGCAACCGAGGAGGAAAAACAGGTGCAGATTGAAACCTTGAAGAACCTTCACAAAATGTATGGCGATAGGGCCAAAGATGCTATAGCAAAAGTAAAGGCCGCGGCTATCCATAACGAAAATATGTTTGAAGAGCTTATGGAGGCCACCAAGGTGTGTTCCCTGGGCCAGATTACCGAGGCGCTGTTTGAGGTGGGCGGTCAGTACCGAAGAAATATGTAATCCGTGGGGTAGGCTGGATATTTCTGCCCGCCCCAGATATGGGTTTAATTAAATATGGTTAAAAAGGAAATAGGTCGTCATCAGTTTCGTCGTCATCGGCTTCTTCATCTTCAAAATCATCTTCGAAATCATCTTCAAAATCATCTTCAAAATCATCTTCGAAATCATCGTCAAAATCATCTTCCAAATCCTCCTCAAATTCTTCATACCCATCATCATTGAGTTCAAAATCATCAAGACCACCCTTAAGTTGACCTTCCCCATCTTCATCTTCAGAAAATTTCCCTAGCTCATCTTCGATGTCATCAAAAAATAACTCATCGCGGAGAGAAGGATATTTAGCGTGGATGTCGTCTTCGGGCAGCACATCATCGTAGTTTACTCCAGGCGGGTTGAACAGCCCCCATCTATCAATGACATAGTCACCGGGGTCGAAGGTTTTTACCCATTCGGCAAAAAGTATTCTTAATTCTTCTATCTCTGCCCGCAAGAGATTCAGATATTCAACATCCTTAAACCCAAGTAGCTGAATCTCCCGTATATCGGTTAGGATATCTCGGGCTGCCTTGCGGAGAAGGGTGGCATTCTCCATTTTGCTGTCAAAATAGATTGTCGCCTCAGCATTGGCTACGCTTGAAATTATCAGGTTAGAATTTCTCCGAAGTAGGCGCAAACAATCTCTCAAAACCTCTTCATCTACCTCGTCTTGGAGCGGTAGATCGGTATTCTCTACAGTTATTGTCAGATATTTCATCAATTTTCGAATAACCATTGCCTTAACGAAAATGGGAAGATTTCTGAGCTTGTTTAGGTTTAACATGGCCACGGCAATTTTGAGATTACCTAACAAATGTAGTGATTGGCCGCCAAATGTTCAATAGAAAATTTATTTTGGTTAAATAGTGAGCTGCCAAGTGCGCTGAAGATTTTTGAACTTTTTGAGCTCTTTCCGCAAAAGCGGTAAAAAATCCCGGCCATTGCTGTGGCTGCGCTCCAAGCGCTCGCAGGTTTTGTACAATAAGTTGCTAAGGCGGGCCACGGCCGCGGCATATTTGTGTTTACCCTCGGCATAGGGTTCCCGCTCCGCTTTTAAAATTTGTGGCGCCAGCGAGATGGACTGCTGCACAATGTCGCCACTGAAATATACCAGCGGGTCCTCCTTGCCGTTGCTCTCAAGGGGGGAAAGATCATAAGTCAAATAGGTAGAAATATGCCGGGCCAATGAAAATATTTCAAGAGCCTTTTGGTATATCGCAGATGGCGGCTTATTTTCTACTAGGTGGGATGCCATGGTACATTTTTTTTGGGCGTATCAAATTTAGCCACAAATTAGACCATTTCACAATTGATATTAAAGTAAAATTGTATCTTTACCTTAAGAATTAAAAATATTCCTTAAATAAATTTAATTATGAGTATTGATTCCTTGAATTGGAAAATCCTACAATGTCTCCAAAAAAACGCGCGACAGGCCAATACTGAAATTGGCAGGAAGGTAGGGATTAGTTCGCCTTCGGTGTCTGAAAGAATCCGAAAGATGGAAGATTCAGGTATTATAGATAGGTATATCACCGTAGTTTCGCCTATGGAGGCTGGTTACCAGTTTAAGGCCATCATCACGCTTCGTGCCTTTATGGGAAAACTGAAACCCTTTATGGAAATAGTTAAGACCTACGATGAGGTGCTCAACTGTTACCGCATAACCGGCAACGAAAATTTTGTGATGGAAGTGGTGTTAAAAAATCAAAAGCACCTCGAAGCTTTTATTGACCAACTCATTGTTTACGGCGAAACCAAGACCCAGATTGTGCTGTCGCACGTGGTGCGCAACAATCATATTAAGCCGCCCCAATAGCTTTTCCCTGTTAAATAAATGACAATTAATTTCCTCTTAAGAAAAGCAGGGGAAACCTACCCTTAATTTTATGGTGAAAGTTCTAAACTTAAAAACCATGAAAAAATATACTTTTCACTTTTTGGTCATTGCTATAATATCTGCACTTCTGGGTTTTACCGGCCTAGAATTTCCGGGCGACAAGTTTGTCAGACTGCTATGCCTGTTTTCCTTTATCGCATTGATGTTGTCCTGCCTGGATGCTGTTTTAATAAGCCGAAAGCAGGCCCGGGCCAAAAAGAATACCGAAACCGAAAGTACGGCCTAAATATTTTCAGTCCCGTTTTTTTTCATCAAAAAATGCAGCCACAGGGTGAGGCCGCCCACCAGGACCAGAAACAGCGAAATGGCCATCCACGTATAGCGATAGCCCAAATGGTCCACCAGGTTCATCCCGCCGTTATGCCCTATTAAATGCGCAAAACTGAAACTCATACTGTACAAGGCCATATAACTTCCCTTTCTTCCCTTGGGGGCCATGTGCAAGGCAAGGGCGTTTGAGAACGGAAACCCGATCATTTCGCTAATGGACATCAATAACATGCCAATTATCAAGATACCGCTCCAGGAGGTGAGGTTCAGCACCAAAAAACTTAGGGCCAGAAAACCTATCCCCCATAAGGTGGCCAATGACTTGGAGAGTCGTTTTCGTTCTAGCCAGGTTATCAGTGGCATTTCAAAAATTACGATGGTTGCGCCATTTATAAAAAACAGCCAGCCAATAAGATCTTCCGAAAGAGAATGGGCTTGTTCAAAATAAATAGGCATTACCGAGAAATACTGGACAAACGCCAAGCTATACGCCACCATAATGGCGAATAGTAGCAGGTAAATCCGGTTTCGGTAGGGTGGTATTCCCTCCTTGGGTATTGCGATCTTTTTTTGGTGCGGTGATTTTTGTTTTTTCGGCTTCAACAACAGAAAAACTCCCAGAGATGCCAGCATACATGTAAATCCATCTATCCAGAATAGGGCGGGATATGAGAAATGTGCAATAATGAGTCCTCCGGCCAAGGGGCCAACGGAAAAACCAAGGTTTATCGCAAGTCGCAGCAGGGAAATACTCCGCGTGGTGTTTCCAGGTTTGCTATAGGTGTCTGCCGCCACAAAAATGGCTGGTCGTCCTGCATCGGTCAAAACGGTCAGAAGGAATATGCCAATGCAGAAAAAATAAAAATCGTCAATATATTGAAGCAGGATAAACCCCGCCCCTCCCAGCAGAAGGCTTAAAAGAATGACCTTGTAAAACCCCACGGCATCGGTCAATCTGCCACCAAAATAGGTTCCCGCCAATGATCCCAATCCAAAACAAGACATGATCCAGCCCACCTGGGGCAGGGTAAAACCTTCCTCATTGACCAGATACAGCGAGAGGAACGGAATTACCATGGCACCCGCGCGGTTGATAAAGGTAACCAGGGCCAAGAGCCAAATTTCATGGGAGAGCCCACGGAAATTGGACAGGTAATTGAGGTATATTTTTTTCATTTGGTACGGCTTTCCATAAAATAAAAAACGTCCCGATGGCTACCGGGACGTTTTTCTATTGAATAAATTAATCGTGCTTTACATCAATACATAAAATACCGGCATTTCGTCTGCAGGACGAAGGTGACTGAGCGGCGGTTATACGTATTGTGGTCCATGATATCTGTACAGATTAGAAATCAAATGTAGGAAAAAAATATTTTTCCAAGAAAAAAATATCAATCCAGAATCCGCTTCAGGGCGCGGGCAAGTTTGTGGGCGGCCCTGGTGTAAGCTTTTCCTACCCTCCTGAAACTGGGCCAGTTGCTCAGGTTGTAAGCTTCGTTGTTGGTGCCCATGGCTCGGCTTATTTCGGTAGAAAACAAAACGTTTGATGGCTTTTTGGTTTGGTAAAAATCAACGGTAAAATTCACTTTTGAAGGGTTTTTGCCCACAATCACATTGTACCCAAAATAGATCCAGTCAGTGTTTACCCGCATGGTGTACGGGGCCGTGCTGTCATTCCTTACAAATTTGGGCGAATTTTCATATTCCGCGGTCCTGTCAATAAGGGTTTCCATAAAATCCTCCTGCCAGACTTTATTTTTGTGCTCCAAATAAAGGGCGCTCCATTCCCCGGCCTCCTGCTCGTCCTTGCGTTCCGAAAGCTCCGCAAACCGCTCTTCCAGAAATTGCTGTTCGGGTATTTCCTTTCCGGAAATGGTCAGGTCGTTAAAGGTGAAGCTTACGTTTACCCTTTCTTGGGAAGCCAGAAAAGCCAGTGCTTTTTTGTCAATATCAATATGTTGGGCAAAAACTGAAGGGCAAAGGAAAACGAGAAGGAGAGCCGAAGGCCATAGTTTGTGCATGCGATCTTTTTTCGGCCAAAAATATAAAAGTTCAGGAGGGTTTGAAATTCTTTTCTACTTTTACTGAAATCATATATTGCGTTACGCCCAAAATGGTTCCGGCAATCCACTGGTAAGTAATCAATTGGGTGCCGGATCCAGATTCCAAAAAAAATATTTTTTTCTGATGAAATATCTTGTTCTTCTTGCCCTTACCGTTTCAATCCATCACCTCTCCGCCCAGAAGACAGACGCTTTGGCCGAAAGCAGAAAGGCCCAAACAGAGCTGAATGATGAATTCACCAATCCTGAGACCACCATTTTGGAACCCAAGGATTTCCAGGATTTTAAAGGCCTGGAATTTTATCCCCTATCGGAAAAATACATAGTGACCGCCCAATTTATCCGAACCCCTGATGAAAAGCCCTTTCTGATGCCCACCACCACCGACCGTAAGCCCGAGTATGTGAAATATGGGGAGGCCCATTTTACCTTGGAAGGAAGAGACTTTGTTCTATCGCTCTTCAAAAGCACCCAGCCCTATGACGAACCGGGCTATGAGGATTATCTCTTCCTTCCCTTTACCGATCTCACCAGTGGTGACGGCTCATACGGTGGTGGCCGTTTTCTCGAGCAGCGCATCCCGAAAGACGATACGATTGTAATTGATTTCAACCGGGCGTATAATCCATATTGTGCTTATAGCCCACGTTATTCCTGCCCTATTCCCCCAAGGGAAAATGATCTTGACATCCGCATCGAGGCGGGGGTGAAGGATTTTGGAAAACATTAAAAAAACTTGACCGACCAAATTCCCACAAAAACCATGGCAAAGCCCACCACCAGGCTCGCCAAGGTATAAATGGCAAATGACCAAAAGTCCCCCGCACGAAGAAAGACATGGTTTTCATAGGCAAAGGTGGAAAAGGTGGTAAATCCGCCACAGAAGCCGGTGGCCAAAAATAGTACCGTTGAGGTTGAAAGGGAATCGTTTCTTATTGCCGCGCCCAAAATAAGCCCGATCAATAGACTGCCCAAAATATTGGCAGCAAAAGTGCCATAAGGAATGCCCGTCTCGAGGCTGTCTAAATATTTCGACAGCACAAACCGTAGTGCGCTGCCCAATCCGCCCCCAATAAATACCATGGCAAGTTGTTTCATCTAAAGGTTTTCAGGAGGGTTCGGCGTGGTGATGATGGGAATATAAATTTCCGTTAGCCAATTGGCTGGGTTCGGGGTTGACTCCGGATCGGTCTCGTACACTTCAAATATTTTTCTGCTGGGGTCGGGCTGCAGGCCGTTGTTTTCTATGTATTCATATCCTTTTCGGTATGCCTCGGGCAGATTTTTATAATCGCCCTTTAAGGAGATTTTTACAGCGGTCACCGGTTCCATAAAGCCGCAGACTACGGGGCTGCCTTCTGGCGTTATCACCTTCTCCTTTATGGGAACGCCCGTCGAGAAAATTACCGTGCCATTGGCCCTGTCTATCTCGTTGTATAATGAAAAAGGCTTGCCGGCCATGTTCAGTCTGTTCTTCTCAATAAAGCCCATAACCTGCTGCATCATAGGTTGGGTTCTTTGGTTCAGCTCGTCAATTTTGGCTACTGAGGTGGTGTACATATAATACCCGCCACCATATTGGGTTACGCCATCCACATGGATGGAATAGGCCTCCATGGCTTTGGCCACTGCTTCGGCAATTCCTTCTAGGCCCTCCTGGTTCATAGTGTGTATAGCCTGGTTAAAGTCCATTCCACTTAAAGCCAAATAGGCTTTATCCATTAGGCTGTGTTCTCCTTTCATGCCCCAAGTGGTCTGGGTGCCGTTGTCAACCTCCTCAAATTGCCAATATACCTCAGAGTGCCGCTCTCCCATAGGGGTTTGAAGGGTGAGCTGTTGAACAATTTCCTTATTGGGGATTACTTTGGTAGTAATCATTGAGCCACTGGTCTCGCCATCCCATGAATAAGAGGCGCCTTCCCCAGCCGTTTTTTCGGCATAGGTATAGTTAAGCGATGGGTCTTGTTTTTTCCAGGGGCCCCATTGTTCCCAATTTTTGTAATCATTGACTTCATTAAAGACAACTTCGGGCGGGGCCTGGATCACTAGTGAGTCCTGTATGTCATAGGTGCCGTCCTGGGTTCCAAAATAAATGGCACTTCCTATAATGATCAATAAAACAAGAAAAAGTAGGTATTTCAATATTTTCATCTGTTGGTGCATTTTGGTTGGTGTGGCTAAGATAAGGAAATTTAGGCCAGCCATTTAAACACGGCTTGCTTAAAGTGCAACCTTGATATAGCTTTATATTGAGCGGCAATATTTTATTACATTTGCCAAAACCATAAAATCCATAAAATGAAAAATACCTTTTTTATTGCCATGGCCCTAAGCGGGCTCTTGTTTTTTTCCTGTAAGGAAAACAAGGAAGAACAGCCCGTGGCCCAAGTGGAAAAGGCCGAAGACGGCCATTTTGATTATAATGTGGAACAGTTTGCCGATGTACGCATCCTTCGGTACCAGGTACCTGGCTGGGAGAAGCTGAGCCTAAAGGAACAAAAATTGGTTTACTACCTCACCCAGGCCGGTCTGGCCGGAAGGGATATCATGTGGGACCAAAACTATCGACACAACCTCGTGATAAGAAGGGCCTTGGAGAAAATCTACAAAAACTACCAGGGCGATAAAACTACTGATGACTGGAAAAATTTTGAAACCTACCTTAAAAGGGTTTGGTTCAGCAATGGCATCCACCATCACTATTCCAATGATAAGTTGAAGCCTGAATTTTCACCAGACTATCTAAAACAACTTCTTACCGATACCAATACCACCCTCCAGGGCGAGGCATTTGAGGTGATCTTTAACGATAAGGATTCCAAAAAAGTAAATCAGGCAAAGGGCATTGACAATGTGGCGCAGAGTGCCGTGAATTTTTATGGTCCCGATGTTACCAACAAGGATGTGGAGAATTTCTATGCACAAAAAAAATCACCAAATCCGGAAAAGCCTTTGTCATTTGGCCTAAACAGCAAATTGGTCAAGGAAGATGGCCAGCTCAAGGAATTGGTGTGGAAGTCGGGTGGTCTCTATGGCCCGGCAATCGATAAGATTATCGGTTGGTTGGAAAAGGCCCAGACCGTGGCCGAGAACCAGGCCCAGGCCGATGCCATTGGCCTATTGATAGAATATTACAAAACCGGTGACTTACAAACTTGGGACGACTACAACGTGGCTTGGACCAAGGCCACCGAGGGCAATATTGACTACATAAACAGTTTTATTGAAGTGTACAACGACCCGTTGGGATACAAGGGCTCTTATGAAACCATTGTCCAGATAAAAGATTTTGACATGTCGCAAAAAATGGCCGTTCTTTCTGAAAACGCCCAATGGTTTGAGGATAATTCGCCCTTGATGCCCGAACACAAAAAGAAGAATGTGGTTGGGGTATCGTATAAGGTGGTAAATGTGGCCGGTGAAGCTGGTGACGCCTCCCCGAGCACCCCCATAGGGGTGAACCTACCCAATGCCAATTGGATCAGGGCCGCGGTGGGAAGTAAGTCGGTTTCTCTGGGAAATATTATTGACGCCTACAACAATGCCGGCAGTACCGGAAGGTTAAAGGAATTTGCCAATGACTCTACCGAAATTGAGCTGGAGGAAAAATACGGCGAGTTGGCAGACAAGTTGCACACCGCCCTGCATGAGGTGATTGGCCATGCATCCGGACAGTTGAACCCCGGCGTGGGCGAGACCAAAGAAACCCTTAAAAATTATGCCTCTACCCTTGAAGAGGGGCGTGCAGACCTTGTAGGCCTATACTACCTTTATAGCCCAAAACTACAGGAACTGGGCCTAGTTGACGATTGGAAAAAAGTAGGGATGGCTGCCTATGATGGTTACATCCGCAATGGCTTGATGACGCAGCTTATCCGCCTTAACCTGGGCGATGACGTAGAGGAAGCCCATATGCGCAACCGCCAGTGGGTATCGGCCTGGGCCTATGAAAAAGGAAAGAAGGACAATGTGATAGAAAAAATAACCCGCGATGGCAAGACCTATTACAATATCAACGATTATGAAAAGCTGCACGACCTCTTTGGCCAGTTGCTTCGCGAAACCCAACGCATCAAGAGCGAGGGCGATTATGAAGCTGTCCAACATTTGGTTGAGACTTATGGTGTAAAGGTTGACCCCAAGATCCACGCTGAGGTTTTGGAGCGAAACAAGCAGTTTACCACCCCGCCCTATAGCGGCTTTGTGAACCCAGTACTGGTTCCCAACACGAATGACAATGGCGAAATCGAAAGCTTCACCATCGAGCAGCCAGAAACTTTTGCCCAACAGATGCTGTATTATTCCGATAATTATAGCAATCTGCCGGCTACGGAATAATTTCCACTAAAATCTTTACTGAAGCAATCAAAGCCTGCCGGAATAATTTCGGCGGGCTTTATTTTTTGAAAAATGGCCTCAGCTGCCCAAAAAGGTCTTCAGTGCCACCAAGAGAAGTACAAAAAGAATAAACCCAATCAATACCCAAATGCTGCCGCCATATTGTTTCTTATGAAGCTTCTTGTCGCCGCGATAGCTAAAGGCTATCACTATCACAAAAACAACAAAAATGACGACGGCAAAAATAAGTTGGCCCGTGCTGAACATAAACCAGGATTTTTATGGCGCCAAAAATACGATAGAATTATGGAATGGAAGATAACTTCTGTCAAAAGTCATTGACACATATTCGGTGTGGCTACAGCTAGGTAGTAGGAGAAAAGTTTTTCCTACTTCACCTCAAAACGCCACCCAAAGGGGTCCTCGCCCCGGTTATACTGAATGTCCATCAGCTCAGTCTTGAATTTGGTGGCATAGCTATCGCTGGGCTTATTGAGTTCGTAAACCGTGTCTTGATAGCTAAAGGCGCTCACGGGGCTGATAACCGCAGCTGTCCCGGCCCCAAATATTTCCTTTAAACGCCCCTCTTTGGAAGCCTCCACAATTTCCGAAACCCGTACCCGGCGCTCTTCAACGGGTATATTGTCGTGCTTGGCAAGGGCAATCACGCTCTTTCGGGTGACCCCATCAAGAATACGGTCGCTTATAGGGGCGGTCAAAAGGGTGTCGTCAACCCTAAAAAAAACGTTCATGGTGCCGGCCTCCTCGAGGTACTCGTGGCTGCTGGCATCGGTCCAAATCACTTGTTGGAATCCTTTTTCCCGTGCCAGATTGGTGGGGTAAAACTGGGCGCCGTAGTTTCCGGCGGCCTTGGCAAATCCCACGCCACCGTTGGCAGAACGGCTAAAGTGCTCGGCAATTTCCACCCTTACATCGCCCGTGTAATAGGCTTGGGCAGGCGACATAATGATCATAAACTTATATTCGGTAGAAGGTGATGCTCCCACGCCCACCTGCGTACCCATCACAAAAGGACGGATATATAGCGAATTGCCCAATCCGGGCTTTACCCATTCGCTGTCCATTTTTACCAAAGTGGTGAGTGCCTCAAAAAACAGGTCACGTGGAAACTCGGGCATCGCCAGCCGAACGGCAGATTTGTTGATACGCTTATAATTCTCTTCCGGTCTAAACAGCCAAACTTTCCCGTTTTCGTCCTTAAAAGCCTTCATCCCCTCAAACACGGCCTGGCCGTAGTGAAAGACCTTGGCGCCGGGCGAGATGGTTAGCGGGCCATAAGGTCGAATGGTGGGGTTCTGCCAATGACCGTCCTTATAGTCGCACTCAAACATATGGTCGCTAAAAATGCTTCCGAAGGTTAGATTGTCAAAATCCACCTGCCCGATGCGGGAGGTTTTTACAGACTGTATGTTCAATTTTTGCGTGGCCGAAGTATTCATGAAAAGAAATATTTATTTGGTAAAAATAGGCAAAATTTACCCCATAAAAAATTCAAAAATTTACTAAACTTGCAACAGGTTACCATTCAAGAAATTAATTTAAACCCACACAATGAAGAAATTCCTTTTTATTTTCACCATAGTTTTATTGTCAATAGCCTGTAAAAATCAGGAAAAAGAAGTAGAAACAGTCCCAACTGAGGATGCTGTTGCCATACAGTACCAAGCCTTTGGTGACAAGATTGATGCCCAGGGCGCACTGCCGTCTGCAATTATGGCAAAGAAATTCAATGATCTCAAGGTGGGCGATACCCTCCAGGTAAAGTTTGCCGCCACGGTGGTGGAGGTTTGCCAAAAGAAAGGCTGCTGGATGAACCTCGACCTAAACGGGCAGGAGGCCATGGTGCGGTTTAAGGACTACGCTTTCTTTATGCCCAAAGATATTGCGGGCCAAGAAGTGATAGTAAACGGAAAGGCTTATATAGAGGAAATGAGCGTGGAAGACCAACGCCACTATGCCGAGGATGCCGGTAAACCGGCCGATGAGATCGCGGCCATTACCCAGCCCAAACGCAGCCTGTCTTTTGAGGCCGATGGCGTACTTGTCCCACAAGTGGAAAAACAATAACCTGGTTTGAAGCGTTTCCTGCTCAAAACCGGCGATGGCTCCTATACCTTGCACATACCCGAGTGGAACGAGCAGTACCATTCAAAGCACGGCGCCATTGCGGAAGCCCTTCATGTTTTTATCAAAAATGGTCTTCAATTTTGGTGTGCCAAGCATCCTGAAAGCCGGTCCGCTTCCATTTTGGAAATTGGCTTCGGCACGGGCCTAAACTGTTACCTCACCCTGCTGGAGGCCGCCAAAAATAAATGGGATATCGATTATACGGGGGTAGAGGCCTATCCGCTTTCCTTGGCGGAAGTGGAAAAACTCAATTATCCCGAACTTCTGGGTTCAGATCCAGGGAGCTTCCTCGAGCTACATCAAATTCCGTGGGAGATGAAGACCGAGGTATCCAATAGCTTCCGGCTTACCAAGGAAAAGAAGTTTTTTTCCGAAATTGTCGCTCAGCATGCCTTTGACATAGTTTATTTTGATGCCTTCGGAATTAGGGTGCAGCCAGAACTGTGGACGGAAGATATTTTCAGGCGCATGTTCGAGGCCCTAAAACCCCAGGGCGTACTGGTGACCTATGCTGCCAACGGCACGGCCAGAAGGGCTTTGCAAGCGGTCGGTTTTGAGGTGGAACGGCTTCCGGGACCCCCGGGAAAAAAGGAAATGCTTAGGGGCAGCAAACCGTGAATTTTTTCCGTGATATTCTTTCATTATTTGCAGGGTATCGGGGAAAATGCAGTTTTAAGGTTGAAGGGAGCCGGAACTCACAATCTTCCGTTAAGGCCCATTGCAATTCTTCCCTGAATTTATAAATTTAAATTTATGAATAAAAAAGTGTTGATAACAGGCGCCACAGGGCTCATAGGGCAGGAGGTGGTAAAACAATGCCACCAGGATGGTATTGCCGTCAACTATCTCACTACCAGTAAGGACAAGATTGAAAAGAAGGAAAATTACCGGGGGTTCCTGTGGAATCCCTCCAAGGGAAGCATTGATACCGAAGCCTTTGTAGGAGTTAGCGCCATCATCAATTTGGCCGGTGCTTCCATCGCAAAGCGATGGACCAATAAGTATAAGAAAATAATCCTTGACAGTAGGTTAGATAGCATCAACCTATTGTATGATACCCTGCAGAAAATTGATCACAATGTGGTCCATTTCATTACCGCAAGCGGAATCAGTATTTATCCCAACTCCATAACCAAGTTATATACGGAAGAAAACACGGAAGTTGGCGATACCTTCCTGGCCGAAGTAGTACGCCAATGGGAAGCCGCCGCTGCCCGGTTTAAGGAGGCTGCGGGAATGGAAGTGAGCAAGGTGCGCACGGGTGTGGTTCTGGCCAAAGAGGAAGGCGCCTTCCCCAAACTGGTAAAACCCATAAAATTAGGAGTAGGCGCGCCCTTGGGCAGTGGTGAACAGTGGCAGTCATGGATCCATATAGAGGATATTGCAGGCATCTATCTCTTCCTTCTCAATAACACCTTGGAAGGCAAGTTTAACGCCGTGGCTCCCAATCCCGTGCAGAACAAAAAAATGACGAGGATGATAGCCTCCAAGCTCGACAGTCCGTTATGGCTGCCCAATGTGCCGGCATTTGCCCTAAAATTGATCCTTGGCGAAATGTCTGTCCTCGTACTGGAGGGGCAATTGGTCAGTTCTAAAAAAATTGAGCAATTGGGCTATTCCTTTAAGTATTACAATCTGGATAATGCCCTGCACAATTTGCTTGAGGAATAAAAAAAAGGGGCTCCAAATGAAACCCCTTTTATTTTTTCAACAACAAAAATCTATGCCTTTTTGGCTACTATGGAAACGGTTAAAATAATCTCATCGTTTATAAATTTGTCTCCAAGACTGGGAAATATGGATTTAGAGCCATAGTTTACGCCCCACTGTGTCCTGTCAATCTCAAAAGTATCGCTCTTCACTTTCAACATATCGCCATCCTGGGTTACAGTGGCCGGAAACTGTACGGCATGGGTCTTGTCCCTAAGCGTTAGGTTTCCGTGTACCGTGTTGTTTTCAAATTTGGTCATTTCAAAAGTTGCGGTGGGGTAATCTTTTACGTGAAAAAAATCACCTTCTTTTCCTTCAACCGTACCTTTCAGGTGGGCCTCAAGATTGGCCTTGTCCTCTCCTTCAAGGTCTTCCACGTTTATGGTGTTCATATCAATGACAAAGTTGCCGGCCTCCATCGCTCCATCATTCAGAAAAATAGTTCCCGATGCCAGGCTTATGGAGCCGTGGTGTTTGCCGGTAGGCTTGGCACCTTCCCACAAAATTTTTGATTCGGCAGTATCAACCTCATATTTTGCGGCTACTTCTGTAGCTTCGGCAGCCGGCGCTATGGCGGTTGAGGTTTCTTTCGCGCTGTTCTTACAGGCAAACGCGGCCGTTGCGATAACGACGGTAAGTGTAACTTTTAAAAATGTTGATTTCATAAGGTAATTGCTTTTTTTTTGAAAATGCAAACATAGTTTTTTACCTTGGATTTTATCTTAAAGAATTGCTAAAATAAACCCGGTGACAATTTGACATTTTGCCACAATTGGCAGTACTTTTGCTCCCTTCTGAAAAAATTGAAACATACCGCTATGAGCAAAAAAGATGATCAAAAGAAAACAGCCCAAGAAGAAGTGGATGTAAACGAAAAGAACGTAACCGAGGAAGTGATGGACCAAGAAATGGCACAAGAAAATGTTGATGATGCCATTACCGGGCTCCAGGAAGAATTCCAAAAGGAAAAAGACCGCTATCTGAGGCTGTTTGCCGAATTTGAAAATTATAAGAAACGAACCAACCGCGAGCGCGTGGAAATGTATAAGACCGCCGGCGAAGATATCATGGTCTCCTTACTTCCCATTTTAGACGATTTTGAAAGGGCTCTTAAGGAGATAGAAAAAATGGAGGACGACAACCATTTTAAGGGCGTGGAGATCATTAACAATAAACTTCGCGAAACCTTGCGGGCCAAAGGCCTCCAAATGATGGAGGTAAAGCCCGGCGATACCTTTGATGCCGATGTGCACGAGGCCGTTACCCAAATTCCCGCTCCGGAGAAAAAACTGAAGGGAAAAATCATTGATGTGGTCGAGAAGGGCTATACCCTGGGCGACCGTATAATTCGCTATCCCAAAGTAGTTATAGGACAATAGTTATGAAGGAAGATTATTACGAAATTTTAGGGGTATCAAAGAGTGCCTCGGCCGCCGAGATAAAAAAAGCGTACCGGAAAAAGGCATTGCAGTACCATCCCGATAAAAATCCCGGCGATCATGAGGCCGAGACCATGTTTAAGAAATCTGCCGAGGCATATGAAGTGCTAAGCGACCCCAATAAACGTTCGCGTTATGACCAGTTTGGCCATCGTGCCTTTGAGGGTGGCGGTTTTGGCGGCGGCGGCATGAATATGGAAGATATTTTCAGCCAGTTTGGCGATATCTTCGGCGGTGCCTTCGGGGGCGGTTTTGGTGGTTTTGGCGGCGGTGGCCGCCGAACGGTCAAGGGCAGCAACCTGCGTATTCGCGTACAGCTCACCCTAGAGGAAATTGCTAACGGCGTTGAAAAAAAGATAAAGGTAAAACGAAAGAAACTGGCCAAGGGTACTACCTACAAAACCTGTACTACCTGCAATGGACAAGGGCAGGTAACCCGTATCCAGAATACCATTCTGGGGCGCATGCAGACCGCCTCAACGTGTAGCAGTTGCGGGGGACTGGGCCAAGTGGTTGACCATAAACCCACCAACGCCGATGCCGAGGGAATGATTGTTACCGAAGAAACGGTTTCCATCAAAATACCCGCTGGCGTGGTAGACGGTATGCAGCTCAAGGTATCTGGAAAAGGAAACGATGCCCCAGGCAACGGAATAGCCGGCGACTTGTTGGTGGCCATCTCAGAAAAACCCCATGACACCTTGCAGCGTGAGGGCGATAATCTGCACTATGACCTATACATTAGCTTTTCTGAAGCCGCCCTGGGCACCTCAAAGGAAATTGAAACCGTTACCGGCAAGGTGCGCATAAAAATTGAAGGCGGTACCCAGAGCGGAAAAATATTGCGACTGCGCAATAAGGGAATCCCCAGCATCAATGGTTATGGTACGGGAGATCTTTTGGTTCATGTGAACGTTTGGACCCCAAAATCACTGTCACGGGAGCAGCGGGAGTTTTTTGAAAAAATGAATGGCGACTACAATTTTCAACCCAATCCGGAAAAGGAGGACAAATCATTTTTTGAAAAAGTGAAAGATATGTTCTCTTAAACAAACGTTAAATCAATTTTTTTTATATATTTGAAATGTCGTTTCAACTTTGGAAGCGATAATTTTTCTTTTTCATAGCAATTTTTTTCCCACCCGAGAATCCTATTTCTTGGGTGGGTTTTGTTTTTTTGGGATCGTTAAGAGGAAATCCAGAGGCGTTTAGATGGTTCTTTCTTTTGGCTAGGCCGGGATAGACCGTTCCCCTTTTTGCAAAAAAAATCATAAATCTTGTCCCGCCCAAGCCCTACCGCCATTCAATTCAATATATTTACATACTTCAAAAACCAACTATGGAAAAACTTTTAGAGGTCAACAATGTTTCCAAAGTCTATGGCAAATACAGAGCGCTCAACAATGTTTCCCTTTCGGTGGAGAAAGGAAGTATTTTTGGGCTGTTGGGCCCCAACGGTGCCGGCAAGACTACCCTCATCAGGATAATAAACCAAATCACCATGCCCGATTCGGGTTCGGTCATTCTCGACGGTGAACCTCTCCGGCCACAGCATATTCGCGACATTGGCTATCTGCCCGAGGAACGCGGTCTCTATAAATCCATGAAAGTGGGGGAGCAGGCCCTCTACCTGGCCCAGCTCAAGGGTCTCTCAAAACACGAGGCCCGGGAGCGTCTTAAATATTGGTTTGACCGCCTGGATATTGGTAACTGGTGGGACAAGAAGATCCAAGAGCTTTCCAAAGGTATGGCCCAAAAGATCCAGTTTGTGGTCACCGTGCTTCACCGCCCCAAACTGTTGATCTTTGATGAGCCTTTCAGCGGCTTTGACCCCATAAATGCCAATTTGATAAAAAATGAAATCCTGCAACTGCGCGAGGGCGGGGCCACTGTAATATTCTCTACCCACCGTATGGAATCTGTAGAGGCCATGTGCGACCATATAGCCCTTATCCACAAATCCAACAAGATACTTGACGGCAGGCTCATCGATATAAAGCGCGAGTACAAAAACAACATTTTTGAGATTGGCATTGTGGCGCCCGACCATGTAGCAGCAACCGCCGCCCTCGAGAAACGGTTTGAGATATACCCCGCCACCTTCAAGAGTATCAATGACGAGCTGCAGTATAAGGTGAAAATCCCCAGTTCCATTTCCCCAAATGATTTTGTCAATTACCTGACCTCGCTTGGGCAGCTTACCCATTTCGTTGAAGTGGTGCCCACGGCCAATGATATTTTTATTGAATCCATCCAAAAAAACTAGAAAACAGATGAATCATCTGCCACTTATCATAAAACGGGAATACCTTACCAAGGTCCGCAACAAGTCATTTATCTTGATGACGTTTTTGAGCCCCCTGATTTTTGTGGGCATTTTTGCCCTGGTGGCTTATCTGTCCAGTATCAATAATGATACAGTTCGCAATATCGCTATCTTGGACCAAAGCGGGCTGTTCAGCGAGCAATTCCAAAGTACACCCCACACCCGTTATAAATTCCTGCATGGACAATCGCTGGAGGAAGCAAAACGCATGGCAGAAAAAGACCAGATGTTTGGCCTGCTCTACATCCCAAAAGCTGAAAATCTTGAGGAGCTTTCACGCCAGATTACCTTCTATTCTGAGGATGCCCCCAGTCTTTCGTTTATGGGCAGTCTGAACGATTTGCTCGAGACCCGTATCAACGACCTAAAACTCAGGGAGGCGGGGATTGATCCTGAAACCATAGGGAACCTCCAGATCCACATTTCGGCCAACCAGGAAACCTTTAAGGGGAAAGAGACTTCCAAATTGGGCTCAGGCCTAAAACTCGCTTTCGGTGGGGCAGCCGGCTACCTGCTCTTCATGTTTATCATTATTTATGGCAATATGATCATGCGCAGCGTAATTGAAGAGAAGACCAGCCGGGTGATTGAAGTAATCATTTCATCGGTCAAACCTCGACTGCTGCTTTTGGGCAAGATATTCGGCACTACGTTGGCGGGCATCACCCAATTTTTGATCTGGATAGTTTTGATCCTCGTGCTCACAACCGTGGTGACCTCGGTGTTTGGAATTGATGCCGCCTCAGCCACCCCTTCCCAACAGGTATTGGAAAGTGGGCTCAACAGCGGAATGCATCAAATTATGAATGACATTATCCTCGAAATCAACAACCTGCCCATTCTCAATCTTATCATTATGTTTATCCTGTTTTTTGTGGGCGGTTACCTCCTTTACGCTTCCCTCTACGCCTCTGTGGGCGCGGCCGTTGATAGCGAGACCGACACCCAACAGTTTATGATGCCCATATTGATGCCCCTTATCCTGGCCGTTTATGTAGGTTTTTTCACCGTAATTGACAATCCCCACGGCATTGTTTCGCAAGTGTTTTCGTATATTCCCTTTACCTCGCCCGTGGTCATGTTGATGCGTATACCATTTGGGGTGCCGCTATGGCAGCAGATTGTTTCGGTAGTACTGCTGTTCGGAACTTTTATGGCCATGGTGTGGTTTGCCGCCAAAATTTATAGGGTGGGTATCCTCATGTACGGCAAGAAACCTACTTATAAGGAGATCTTTAAATGGCTGAAATATTGATTAAAATGAAAGTTTGGACCGTGCTATGGGTTCAGCATATATTATTTTTAAAAAGAAAAAATTGTGAAAAGAGAAAACCTTATCGTCGCATTGCTGTTGTTTTTCGGAACAATGGCCATGGCCCAGACCACAGATTTGGCGCGGGCCGAATATTTGTATCTGCCCTTTTCAAAATCGAGCAACTCCATCAACAGGTATCGTGCCTTGCTACAGGTGCCCATCCCTTT
>CAYSLM010000001.1:0-67420 GCA_964431895.1 uncultured Aequorivita sp. | reverse complement strand
ATGTATGGGCGATATGTGGACGCGCTTTTCCTTGATGTCCAGTTTATCTCCATTGGCGAGAATATGCGTTTTTAGGTTGGTAATGCTCATGGGCTGGCCTTCTTCAAGGGCTGCCTGGTTGTTATGGATAAGTCTCCGGGGGTCAAAAAGAATGACCATGCCCGAGCCAATGACTTCACAATTGTTCCTGTTTTTGATGACCATGCCAGTGTCTTCGGCCAGGCCAATGCCTATTTTCATGGGGAAGCGCGCCACGGCCTCGGCCAGTCTTCCAAAACGGCCACGACGGATAAAGTGCGAATCAATAATAAAGTTTGGAATATAGCCCATCCCTTTTCCCATCATTACCGCGCCTTTGGTAAAGGCTTCCCGCACGCCCCCGCCGGTAATCATTTCCTCGCTCATGCACATGGCCCCGGCACTGGTTCCGGCAATGACGAAATCTTCATTTTCATATTTGTCCTTAATAATGCCGTCGAGGGCCGTGCCGCCTATATACTTTACGATCTTTGATTGGTCGCCGCCAGAGAACATCACGCAATCGGCCTTTCTCATTAGGTTGAGGAATTCCGGTTTGCCGGCATCCTCACGGTTTCTGATGTCCATCACGTGTACGTTCCTGCATTTCAATTTTTGAAAGGCGTCAAGGTAATTCTGGCTCACCTCCACTGGAATGCTGGAGGCGGTGGGTATTACCACGATGGTGGCCTCAGTACCGCCGCTCTCGCGAACAACGCGGGAGAGGATGCCGTCTTGAATATATTCTAATGTGTAGCGTTCGTTTTCGCCATTTCCTTTGTCTTCGTTGCCGCCTATGGGGATCAGGGTGCCTTTTACGTTCATGGAATTTCTTTGGTTTGCGCACAAAAATACGGGAAATGTTATAAAAAATAATCCTATATTTATCAAATCCATAAGAAACCGTCAAATCAGATATTTTATGCGAATTAGAGAAATAAACGCCATGCGCGGGCCCAACTATTGGTCCATCCGTCGCCACAAATTAATCGTAATGGTCCTCGACCTGGAGGAAATGGAAGACTATCCTTCCAATAAAATCGAAGGCTTCAGTGAACGGTTAAAGGCGATGTTTCCCAGTATGTACAGCCATAGATGCAGTGTGGGCGAGCCGGGCGGTTTTTTTCAGCGGGTTGATGATGGTACCTGGATGGGCCATATCATTGAACATATAGCTTTGGAAATACAGACCTTGGCCGATATGGATACGGGCTTTGGAAGAACGCGCGACTATGGTGAAAAAGGGGTATACAATGTGGTTTTCAGCTATATTGAGGAAAACGTGGGCCGCTATGCCGCCAAGGCCGCCGTTGATATTTGCCAGGCCCTGATTGACGGAAAGGAATACGATCTGGAAGCCGATATCCAGCGCATGCGTGAAATACGGGAGGCCGAACGCCTGGGCCCAAGTACGGGCTCCATTGTGGAAGAAGCCGAGGCACGTGGCATACCGTGGATACGGTTAAACAAATACTCGCTCTGCCAATTGGGTTATGGTGCCAACCAGAAGCGGATCCAAGCTACGGTAACCAGCGAGACCAGCAGCATTGGTGTAGAATTGGCCTGCGATAAGGAAGACACGAAATACCTATTGGAACAGGCGGAAGTCTTGGTACCCCGGGGCGATATTATCTCGCGCGAAAGTAGCCTGGAAGAAGCCTGCCGCTACGTGGGCTTTCCCTTGGTCGTAAAGCCCATTGACGGCAACCACGGGCGTGGCATTACGGTGAATATTAAAAATTATGAAGATGCCCTCACCGCATTTAGGGAAGCCAAAGAAGTTTCCCGAAAGGTGATAATTGAAAGATACGTTACCGGGGAAGACTACCGGCTGCTGGTAATAAACAACGTTTTGGTGGCCGCCGCCAAACGCACCCCGGCCCGGGTCATTGGTGATGGCAAATCGACCATCAAGGAGCTGGTCGATGAGGTGAACAGAGACCCCCGCCGCGGGTACGGGCATGAAAATGTGCTTACCCAAATTACCATAAACAACCTGACCAAAACCATCCTTGCCGCAAAAGGTTATACCGAAGATTCAGTGCCCAAGAAGGATGAGATTGTAGTGCTGAAAGACACTGCCAACCTGAGCACCGGCGGCACCGCCGAGGATGTAACCGATATTGTGCATCCCTCCAATGTTTCCATGGCCGAGCGCATTTCAAAAATAATCGATCTCGATATCTGTGGTATTGACATCATGACCACCGATATCAGCAAACCTTTGGAAGAAACCGATGGCGCCGTACTGGAAGTAAATGCCGGTCCGGGCTTTAGGATGCACCTGGCCCCCACCACCGGCCTTCCCCGCAATGTGGCCGCTCCGGTGGTTGATAAATTGTTTCCCGAACAGGGCAATACCGGCCGGATTCCCATTGTGGCTATAACGGGCACCAATGGCAAGACAACCACCTCGCGCCTGATTGCCCATATGGCAAAGATGAAGGGGTACAGGGTAGGATACACCACCAGCGATGGTGTGTATATCCAAAACAGACTGTTGATGAAGGGCGATTGTACCGGGCCCGCCAGTGCCGAATTCGTTTTGAAAGATCCCACGGTAAACTTTGCCGTACTGGAATGTGCCCGCGGCGGCCTGTTACGTGCCGGGCTGGGGTTTAAGAAATGCGATGTGGGCATTGTCACCAACGTGGCCGCAGACCACTTGGGGCTTAAGGGAATACACACCATTGAGCAATTGGCAAAGGTAAAGGGCGTAATCCCTGAAACGGTACTGCCCGATGGGTACGCCATCCTCAATGCCGATGACGATTTGGTTTTTGATATGCGGCGGAGCATTAACTGCAACCTCGCCCTGTTTTCCATGGATGAGGAAAACCCGCGCATCAAGGCGCTTCAAAAACTGGGGGGTATTACCGCAATATATGAAAACGGCTATGTTACACTGTGCCGTGGCACCTGGAAAATGCGTATCATGAAGGCTGAGGATATTCCGCTTACCTATGGCGGAAAAGCCACGTTTATGATCCAGAATATTCTTCCGGCCATCATTGCAGCCAATGTGCGCGGCATAAGCATTGAGGATATGAAGGCCGCTTTGGAAACCTTTATTCCTTCAGCATCGCAAACACCCGGACGGCTGAACCTTTTCAAATTTGAAAATTTTGATATCCTGCTCGATTATGCCCATAACCCCGCCGGCATGCTGGCACTCAAAAAATTTACCGACAATCTGGACGCTTCCGTCAAGGTTGGCATCATTGCCGGGGTGGGCGATAGAAGGGAGGAAGATACCAACCAGATAGGCAGCATTGCCGCCGAAATGTTTGATGAAATCATCATCCGGCAGGATAAGCGTCTGCGCGGAAGGACCGAGGAAGAGCTCATCAAAATGCTCAACGACGGTATCAAGATGAAGGACCCGAAAAAGAAAACAACCATTATTCCTTCCGAAAGGGAAGCCATAACCTACGCGGTAAACAATGCCAAAAAAGGATCATTGATTATTCTTTGCAGCGATGTAATTCCCGATGCGCTCGACCTGGTCATGAAATTTAAGGAGCAGGAAAGCAAGGGCGAGAAAGTGTTTTCGCAATAAAAAAACTGACTTTAAGGAAACAATTCTTTTTTATCTGGCGGGCCCCGGAATTTTCTGCAAAAATAGAATTCCGAAGTGCAATCAAAACCGTTAAAATAAAGTAAAGAACGGCTTGGGAATTTTTAAACTTATTACCTTTAAAAATTGTTTTGCCTATGCGCTGGTTTCTCTTTTTTATCATTTACATTCTCGTTGATATTTATGCCTTTCAGGCCGTACGGACCGTGACCAAAAATCCTTGGCTTTACGGGTTATATGTTTTTGTTTCCGTAGCCGTTTTGGCCGGGCTTGTCTATGAACTTTCGTTTCTGGGCTCGGGCAAGATGATGCGGCCGCCCAAGATGTATTTCTTCGGAATATTCCTGGCGGTATTCCTTCCGAAATTGATCCTCGTTATTTTTATGTTTGGCGAAGATATTGTCCGGTTTTTTGTGGGAATTTTTATGAAAGTTGCCGGAAGTAGTGATTCCGGTTTTATGCCTTCCAGAAGAAAATTTGTGAGTACCCTTGCCCTGGGCCTTGCTGCCATTCCCTTCGCCTCCCTCATTTACGGGATGGTGAAAGGAAAATATAATTACAGGGTTTTAAAATATGCATTGGAATTTGATGACCTGCCCGAAGCCTTTGACGGTTATACCATTACGCAATTGAGCGATATTCACAGCGGTAGTTTTGACAATCAGAAAAAAGTGGAATATGCCGTAAACCTGGCCAACCGGCAGCAGAGCGATATCATACTTTTTACGGGCGATCTGGTAAACAACGTGGCCGATGAAATGGAGGAGTGGAAGGCCCTTTTTTCAACCCTAAAGGCACCAGATGGTGTTTATTCGGTATTGGGAAACCATGACTACGGCGATTATGTACGCTGGGAAAACGCTTCGGAAAAGGTGGAAAACCTAAATAAATTGAAGCAGATCCAAAAGGAAATGGGCTGGGAGCTGCTTCTAAACGAAAACAGGTATATTGAAAGAAACGGACAGAAAATAGCGCTGGTAGGCGTAGAAAACTGGGGCGAGAACGGGTTTATTAAGGCGGGAGATCTTGACAGGGCTTGTGAGGGGATATTTGATAGTGACTTCAAAATCTTGATGAGCCACGATCCCTCGCACTGGCAGTCAAAGGTAAAGGATGACCCGCGTCATTTCCACCTCACCCTCAGCGGCCATACCCACGGCATGCAGTTTGGCATCGAGATTCCCGGAATAGTCAAATGGAGCCCGGTAAAATATCAATACAAATATTGGGCAGGCGTGTATGAGGAATTGGGAAGATATATAAACGTAAACCGCGGATTTGGCTTTTTGGGTTACCCGGGACGGGTGGGAATCTGGCCGGAAATAACTGTTATTCAGCTTAAAAAGAAACAGCTTGCGGTGTAATAAAAGGGGAAATATTATATTTGTAAATACAATCGTTTCACTAAAACATCAGGGATATGTCAAAATTTGGAGAATTAATTGAAACCCAGCAGCCTGTACTGCTAGATTTCTATGCGGAAACGGATAAGGCTTGCCAAGGGATGCACCCGGTGTTGAGGGAAGTGGCAGCGACCATGGGCGATAGGGCCCGCGTCATAAAAATTGACGTGCAGAAAAACAAGGAGCTGGCCGAAGCCCTTAGAATAAAAGATCTGCCTACTTTGATGATCTATAAAAACGGTGAAATGAAATGGCGCCAAAGTGGCGAACAGGATGCGGGAACCCTTATTGGCCTCGTGAATGAATATCTATAACATTATGTGGCTTTTCCTTCTTTAAGTGATCTAGCTTCCCACCCCTTTTCTGAAATATATTCCAATACCTTCGGCAAGACGTACCGAAGGTTTTTTTCTGCCTTTAAACTATCGTGAAAAACCACTATGCTTCCCGGCACCAGATGGTTTGTTACATTTCCAAGGCATTTTTCCGGGGAAACGCCGCCATCATAATCATAGCTAATAATGCTCCACATCACAATCTTAAAGCCTTTTTTCCGAAGGACTTTGGCCTGTCTCGAGGTTATCTTCCCATAGGGCGGCCTGAAAAACAATTCTGAATCTATACGTGCCGCGGTCGGTTGCTGGTTTCGGAATATGGAATTGCCCATTTGTTGTTGGGCTTTTTCAGTGTTTTCAATATATTTTGAAGTCGCTGTTTTCCATCCGTTTAAATGGTGAAAGGTGTGATTGCCCACGGCATGGCCTTCAGATAATATTCTATTAAAAATATGAGGATGTTTCTTGACGTTTTCGCCTATGCAGAAAAAAGTGGCTTGGGCCTTGTGTTTTTTCAGTTGCCCCAAAACCCAAGGGGTGATTTCAGGAATGGGCCCATCATCAAAGGTAAGATAGACGGCCTTCTGTTTTTGCGAAAATGCCCAAATGCGGCCAGGGTACAACCACTGAAGTATTTTGGGCATTTTCACCAATTTCAAAACATTCCTAATTTATTGGGTTTTCTGCATCGATATTCTTGATGGGTTCGGCTTCCATTTTTTCCAGGAGATTGGAATCCAACGGTATCTCGATAGAGGAATCGCGCTCTACCTCTCCCTCAATATCTATGGCCTCATCGGGCGAATAGAAATGACTGAAAAGCTTGAGGTAATCGTTGAATGTCTTGGCCTCGGCCCGCGCAAAGGCTTCATCATCATACATGGCAACTATTTGCACCAGGCTTCGGTAGCGTTCCATATCGCTGATAATTTCTGAGGCAATATTGCGCTGTCTTTTGAATTTTAGACTGTTGTAGTAGGTGAGGTGTTCTTGGTAAATCTTAGTGACATCTTCATACACCTTTCTGGCTTTTTGCCGTTTATCCAGTTCGTAATAGCCGAGTACGTAAGGTTCCAGCAGACTGTAATATTCAAAATATTTAACCGGCATTTTTTCCATGGCCAGGTCGAGTACCTTTTCGGCCTTTTCATCTTTTCCTTCGTTGATGAGGGCTTCGGCAAGACGGGCCAGGTTACTGCGGTAGGTGATGCCGTTGCGTCTTGTTTCGGTATCGTGGTAAATGTCGTCGCTGCCACTATTGCCCCAGTCCCAGCCCATGACGATATTGTACATTTTGTCGGCATCTATGCGGCCCATATCAAATGGATTTCTCTTGTCCAGAGGGGTGCGTATGGGCACCAGTTTATAGACCACCCCGTCCAGTTGCAGATAATCTTTCATCCATAGATAATCATCATCGCCAAAGCTGCCGCCGCTAAAATAAATGGGGCGTTCCCAGTTGTTGTTGGCGATAATGTCGAGCATCATCATGCGGTTTTTATAAATTACGTCGCCTTTGAGGGTTATATAGATTTCGGGCACTATTTTATCGGCATCCTCTTGGGGTACTATTCCGTTTTTCAGCACGGTTTCCTTGTCTACCGGGATACGGATGACCTTGGAAGGGAAGGTGTGAATTTCCTGGCCACTGGGCAGTTGCATTTGGGTAGCCGGGCTGTCGTTGGCTACAAAGTTCATCCAGGTTTTTATATCGATGGTGTCCTTGGTGGTTTTTTGATATATAAGGAAATCGCGCGTGCCCCAGCTATACTTATCGTGTGTCAATTGCGAAGGGATGGGGTCGCTGTCAAAGGCTTTCTTTTTCATATCATCGATATACCAATCGGTTTGGAACAGACTGGTGTTCACAATGCGAACGTCCTGGCGGTACCCTTCAATGTTTTGGGCATACCATAGGGCAAAGGTGTCATTGTCGCCTATGGTAAAGAGAATGGCATTCCTATCACATGAATCCAAATACATCTTGGCCATAGACTGTGCGGTATAACGATGGCTTCGGTCGTGGTCGTCCCAGTTTTGGGATGCAAGCAGCACCGGTGCCGCCAAGGTAGTTGCTATAAGTACCAGTGGGAGCACAATTTTGGGTTTCATATAGTTCTTTGCCAAATCAAAAAGGGCATAGACCCCGTAGCCAATCCACATGGCAAAAACGTAGAAACTACCTACCAGCGCATAATCGCGCTCGCGTGGCTCAAAAGGTCTTTCATTGAGGTAAACCTTTAGTGCCAGTCCGGTAAAAAGGAAAAAGACCAAGAGTACCCAAAAACTCTTTTGGTCATTCTTAAAGTGGAAGACCAGGCCTATAATACCGAGGATCAACGGCAGGAAATAATACGTGTTTCGTGCCTTGTTGTTTTTCATGTCGCTGGGCAGTTGGTCCTGGTTGCCAAGGCGCAGCTCGTCAATGAACTTTATGCCGCTCAGCCAATTGCCATGCAGGTCATTGTACTGCCCCTGAACATCGTCCTGTTTGCCTACGAAATTCCACATAAAATAGCGCCAGTACATATATCCGAACTGAAATTCAAACATAAACTTCATGTTCTGGAAAAAGGACGGCCTTTGGATATCGAGGTAATCGCTGAAGTTTTTCAAGAACCGATCGTAATCGTCCTTATCAACCAGGCCTTGGTTGTAGGCCTGTTTAAATTTGTTTACCTCCTCTACCAGCCGGGGCTCATTAAGAAATTCACTTTTTATGGAAAAATCAAGTCCGCCGGTAAATTCCAGATAGTTCGCGTTGTGCTCGGTGCTCCACATTCGTGGCATAAATCCTTTTTGCGAATCATCGGTATTTTGCCTGGCGTTTTTATAGTTGTTTACAATGACGTACTTGCCCGTGGCTTCGTCTTTTTCATAATTCGGTTTGTCATCCAAATAAGGGTTTTTTTCATCCAGACCTACGTAGCTTTCCGTAAACATTGGGCCATAAAACAGATGGGTTTCCGGGTATTGCTCGCGATTGTAATAGGCCAGAACCTCACGTGCGTCACTGGGGTTGTTTTCATTGATCACCGTGCCGGCATTGGCGCGGATGGGAAGCATCAACCAGCTGGAGAAGCCAATAAATATGAAGAGAATGCAAAGAATAAGCGTGTTGAGCTGTACGTATTGCTTGCGCCGCGTATAGCGAAGGCCATAAATAAACAGCACCACAAACAACAGGGCGGCGATAATGGTGCCCGAATTGAACGGTAGCCCTATACTATTGACGAAAAAGAGCTCTGACGCACTGAAAAACTTCATCGTCATGGGCAGTAACAGCTTAAAAATAAAGAGCAAAATGGCAACGGTCATTAGGTTTGCCACAATGAAATTTTTAACCGTAACCGTTTTATAATGCTTAAAGAAATATAAAAACCCAATGGCCGGAATGGTGAGTAGCGCCATAAAGTGCACCCCAAATGATAGACCAATAATAAAAGCGATGAGTATCACCCAACGGTTTCCTCGCGGTTCCAGCATAACGCGTTCCCAACGCAGGGCCGTATAGAACAGTACCGACATAAGAAAGGCAGCACTGGCATAAACCTCGGCCTCTACGGCATTGAACCAAAAACTGTCAGTAAAGGTAAAGGCAAGCGAGCCCACGGCGGCACTGCCAATAATGGCAATTGCCTTGGTTTTGTTTATTTCCTCATGTTTCGAGATAATATTGGTAAGCAGGATGGTGAGCGACCAGAACATGAACAATATGGTAAATGCACTGGCAAAAACCGACATCAGGTTAATAGTAAGCGCAATATGGGAGGCGTCTGGGGCGAAGATAGAGAAAAAGGCTCCCAGCAACTGGTACAGCGGGGCTCCCGGTGGGTGGCCTACCTCCAGATTGCTTGCGGTGGTTATGTATTCGCCGGCGTCCCAAAAACTGGCGGTAGGTTCCACGGTCAACCAATAGGTGGTCAAGGCCACGGCAAAGACAAACCAGCCGGTTATTTTGTTCCATTTTGAAAAGTTGAATGAACCCATAAGCGCGTTTAAATTTGAAAGGGACGAATTTACTAATAATATGGATAGCACCACATAAGTAAATGGGCTAACGCACAATATCGTGCTATATTTTTTGATTGCACAGAAATTGGGCGGCTCGCGATACTTTATTTTTTTGCCCTAAAATGTTTGCACAAGCCAAACTTTGTATTAAATTTGCGCCCACATTATGGAATTGGCCCATGGTGTAACTGGCAACACGTCTGATTTTGGTTCAGAAGAGTCTAGGTTCGAGCCCTAGTGGGCCAACGGAATTAAATCCCAAACTTTAAAAAGTTTGGGATTTTTTATTTTTCGGGGAAATCCCCAGAAATCGCTTGCCGTTCCCCTCTTCCCAATTCCAATGCTTGGTTAAGGTTGTCATTTTGTTTTCCCGCCAAAGCCCTTAAAAACATCCCGTTTTCCGTACCCCGGTCGGCACCTTTTACAGGTGTTGGTCTTTCTTTTTTCTACAATTATTTTTTCCAGCCGAAGCTTCCACATAAATTTTATTTGATAAGTTTGGAATCATTAACACTAAAAATCTCAATTATGAAAAAACAATTAGTACTGTTTGTTGCCTTGCTGTTTGGTACCTTCGCCTTCTCACAAAAAGTAAAGGTGGTAGAAGGAAGTTTTAAAAACTTGAAAGGAATTTCGGCCTACAACCTTGAGTTTGATTATTCAAACCTGTCCATCCCGAAATATGATTCAGAGGAAGAATTTCTTGAGGACAAAATGGCCAAGCGCGAAGAAAAGGAACCCGGCACCGGCGAAAAATTTAAACAGGCGTGGTTCAATGACCGGGAGGAGCAATATGAGCCCCGTTTCATTGAATCGTTCAACAAGCGTTTTGACGATGGCGAAGTAAAAGTAGGAAAAGACATAGGTGCCGAATACACCATGAAAATCCACACCACCATGATGTACGCAGGCTATAACGTGGGCGTGATGCGGCAAAACTCTAAACTTGAGGCCACAGTTTCGGTCTTTAAAACGGATGCCCCCAACCAGGTGCTTTGGAAAGCCAAATATACCAAAGTAGAAGGCAAGGGCGCCATGGGGTATGACTTTGATTCTGGTTATAGAATTTCTGAGGCTTACGCCAAACTGGCCAAGACCATTGCGAAAAATATCCAGAAAAAAGCCAAATAAACGCGCTACATAGCCCGCTCATTCTCCATATCAATAACCTTCGCGACCGTCTTGACCAGGCGGTCGTGGTTTTTTACGAACGGATTGGTCTGGTCCCAAACATAGCCCGCCAATACGGCGCAGATCTGTTCTTTAATAACAGGGTTTTCCGGGCGGTGGAAAAATATTTTTTGAAGATTGCCCGTGTACCATTCGTGCACATAGGTCCTGAACACATCAACGCCTTTCATGATGTGGCCGGTGTATTCCTCTTCCCAATCTACATCTTCACCTTGGAGTTGTTTGGTGACCAATTTGGCGGCCCTTAGCCCAGATTCCGTGGCAAAGGTAACGCCTGATGAAAACACGGGATCCAAAAATTCGGCGCTGTTTCCCGTAAGGGCATAGCCTTTTCCGTAGAGCTGCTTCACTGCTTTGGAGTAGTTTTTTATGATATGCGGCTCAAAAAGGAATTCCTCGTCCTTAAGCCGGTCGTAATAATATTCCGAAAGCTTCAGCATTTCGCGCAGCTTGCCGGTGTTGGAACCCTCATAAGATTCGATAAAATCTGTTGGGCCCACAAAACCGATACTGGTGGTTCCGTTTGAAAAAGGAATGACCCACAGCCAAACGTCGTCCCGAACAATATCAAAGGTGATAAGGGTTCCTTCCACGCCCGCGGGACGTTGGCTGTCTTTTACGTGGGTAAAGATGGCGGAGTTGGGAGTAAGGGAAGAGGGTTTGTCAAGGTCCAACAAGCGTGGCAATACGCGCCCGTACCCGCTGCTGTCTATGATGAATTTTGCACTTACCTTATATTCCTTTCCGTTTTCGTCCTTTACCGTTGTGGTGGAATGGCCTTGGGCGTCAAAAGCCACATCGGTTACCTCGTGCCCGAAAGTTATATCCACGCCTTTTTTCTCCACCTCCTTGGCCAGGGTGTGGTCAAAATCGGCACGGGGCACTTGCCAGGTATAGTCCCATCCCGGGGTATGTTTTTTGCTGAAATCAAAATTGCACACTACATCATCCTTCAAAAATCGGGCGCCCGATTTTATTTCGTATTGGCGCGCCATCAAGGCATCGAGCAGGCCGGTTTCCTCAAAATGGTCCATGCAGCGCGGCAAGAGGCTTTCGCCAATCACAAAGCGCGGAAAGGTGCTTTTTTCAACTACCTTGCAGCTTACTCCGTTGTTTTTCAAGTAGGAGGCAGCCACGCAGCCCGAAGGCCCGGCGCCAATAATTAACACATCAACAGCAATATCATTCATATTATTAAGATATAGATTGTTAAAAAATTCTAAATTTGCATTCTAAATTTCTCAGATTATTTCGGACCAACAAGTTAACAAATCAATAGATTCAACCATAAATGCCAACATTACAGGGAAAACTGGACATTGCGGATTTTGATAAAACCATATTCAAAAACGAGCCCGTCCAACTTCACAAAGATATAATAGAAAGGGTTCAAAAAAGTTTCGACTTTCTAAAAGAATTTTCGGAAAACAAAATTATTTATGGGGTCAATACCGGTTTTGGGCCCATGGCGCAGTACAAAATCAAGGACAGCCAGCGCATACAGTTGCAGTATAACCTTATACGAAGCCACGCCTCGGGCACCGGCAACCCAATTGCGCCAAACTACGTGCGGGCGGCTATGCTGGCCCGGTTGAACACCTTGAGCCTGGGCTATAGTGGGGTGCATCCTTCGGTCATTGAATTGATGGGCGAGTTGCTGAACCGCGATATTATTCCGCTTATTTATGAACACGGCGGGGTGGGCGCCAGTGGCGATTTGGTACAGCTGGCCCATTTGGCACTCGTATTGATTGGCGAAGGCGAAGTTTTTTATAAAGGGGAAAGAAAAAGCACCGAGGAAGTCTTTAAAAAAGAAGGCCTGCAGCCCATAAAGGTCGCACTGCGTGAAGGGCTTGCCCTTATGAACGGCACCTCGGTCATGACGGGGATTGGCGTGGTAAACGTGCTGTACACCAAACAAATAATGAACTGGATGATCGTTGCCTCCTCGGCCATAAACGAGATCGTAAAGGCCTATGACGACCACCTATCACAAGAACTGAACCACACCAAAAGACATAGCGGCCAACGGCAGATTGCCCAAATGATGCGCGCCCATTTAAAGGACAGCAAACTTACCCGCAAGCGCGAGCACCATTTGTACAACGGTTCCATCAACGAGGAGGTTTTTGTTGAAAAAGTGCAGGAATACTACTCTCTCCGCTGCGTGCCCCAAATTTTGGGCCCCGTGCTGGACACCTTGAACTCCGTTGAAAGAATTTTGATAGAAGAAGTCAATTCGGCCAACGACAACCCCATTGTCGATGTGGAAAAACGCAATGTGTACCACGGCGGAAACTTTCACGGCGATTACGTTTCGCTGGAAATGGACAAGTTGAAGATCGTAGTGGCCAAGATGACGATGCTGGCCGAACGGCAACTCAATTACCTGCTCAATTCAAAGTTGAACGATATTCTTCCGCCCTTTGTCAACCTGGGCAAACTGGGGCTGAATTTTGGGATGCAGGGCGTACAATTTACTGCCACCTCCACCACGGCCGAAAGCCAGATGCTCAGCAACCCCATGTACGTACACAGCATTCCCAACAACAACGACAACCAGGATATAGTGAGTATGGGCACCAATGCGGCCCTCATTGCAAAAAAGGTAATTGAAAATGCTTTTGAAGTGGTGGCCGTCGAGCTTATCACCATCGTTCAGGCCATTGAGTATCTAAAGCTACAGGACAGCATTTCTTCCGAAACCAAAAAAATGTACGATGAAATCCGTGCCATCGTTCCCGTCTTTAAGGAGGATGTGGTGATGTATCCGTACGTTAACCAAGTGAAGGAATTTTTGATGGATTCCGTTAGGTAAATTCAGAATAATTTGTAAATTGTTCGACTCTCCTCAACTAACTCAAAAACTATTTGATTATGAAAACACTTTACTCCCTTGCGATTATTGTAATATTTTGTTTTACAGGCGTTTCGGCCCAGGAACTCGCCTTGGTACGCGACGATGGTAAGTTTGGTTACATTGATAAAACGGGCAATTATGCCATCCAGCCCCAATTCGATAAGGCCGATAGTTTCTCTGGCAAGTACGCCGCGGCCATGCAGGATAAAAAATGGGGTTTTATCAATACTTCGGGCCAATGGGTTATCCAGCCCCAGTATGACCGTGTGAAAGCATTCAACTCTGGATATGCTTTGGTAGAACAGGATAAGCAATGGAAATACATCAACGACAAAAACGAAACCCTGACTGTGCCTGCCACAGACAAATATTACGACTTTGACAACGGAGTGGCCGTCATCCGGCAAGGTGAAAAAATTGGGTTGATGGATATCAACGGAAAAATTATCCTAGAGCCAAAATACGATGAAATAAAAGGCTTTAACAACGGCTACGCAAAATATAAGGATGGCGAAAACTGGGGTCTATTGAACAAAAAAGGAGAAGTTTTCGTTCCGGCAGATTACCAGGAAATAGGCGACTATAGCAAAAACGGAATCTGGGCCCGAAAAGGCGATAGCTTTGGCGTGCTTATAGACGGAACGTTTACCCCAATTAGTGGTGTGGACAAAATCTGGGATTTTACCAATGACTCTCCCTTGACCTACGCCCGGAGCAATAAAATGATGGGCTTCATCAACAGCAAGGGCGAATGGGTGATCCAACCCCAGTACGAAAAGGCCCGGGCCTTTAACCAAGGGTTGGCTCCGGTTTATGAAGATAAAAATTGGGGATATATTGACGAAAAGGGAAACACGGTAATTGATCTAAAATACAAGGATGCCGAAATATTTGCAGACAACGGCCTGGCACCCGTAAAAGAAAAGAAATTGTGGGGTTTTGTCGATAAATCCGGAAAACTCGTTATCCCTATGGAATATGACATCTCAATAGGTATGTTCGGCTTTTTGCAAAAAGGCTCGGAAAAAGGTTTCCAAGACGGTCTTGCCCGTGTCAAGAAAGACAAAAAATGGGGTTTTATAGATGAAAAAGGCCAGGTCTTGGGCCAATGGCACGACAATGCCGAGGTTTTCGTGGATACTTCAAAATAGTTTTCGGCGGGAAAGTGGTAGCCCCGCAAAATTAAATCCTAAAAATTAAATCAAATAAATAGTCCAATCCTTTTTTTCAAGGAGAGACGCCAAAGGCGGAGGATTCCGCTTGCACGAAAGAATTTAAATGGAAGAAAAAACAACCAAACCAAAATACGCATTGGTAACAGGAGGTTCGCGGGGCATTGGCCGCGCGGTATGCGTCCAACTGGCAAAAGATCTCGATTATCGCCTTCTTATCAATTATAACGGCAATAAGGAAGCTGCCCAGCAAACCTTAAAGCAAGTGGAAGCCGTGGGCGGCCAGGGCGAAATCCTCCAATTTGACGTTACCGATGCCCAAGCCGTAAATAAGGCACTTGACCTATGGGGCGAATCCCATAAAGATGCTATCATTGAGGTCATTATAAACAATGCCGGAATCACCAAGGACGGCATGTTTATGTGGATGAAACCAGACGACTGGCACAGTGTGGTAAATACGAGTTTAAATGGGTTTTACAACGTTACCAATGCCTTGATCCAAAAATTGTTGGTCAACAAATACGGGCGCGTAATCAACATGGTCTCTGTTTCCGGTTTAAAGGGAACTCCCGGCCAGGTTAATTATTCGGCGGCAAAGGGAGCGGTCATCGGTGCCACCAAAGCGCTGGCCCAGGAAGTTGCCAAACGCAACATTACCGTAAACGCCGTAGCGCCCGGGTTTATAAAAAGCGATATGACCGCAGAACTGGACGAGAAGGAACTGAAGAAAATGATCCCCGCCAACCGTTTTGGGGAAGCCGAGGAGGTGGCCCATGTGGTCAGTTTTTTGGCATCAAAAAAAGCTTCTTATATTACAGGGGAGATCATCAATATCAATGGCGGGATTTATTCATAAAACGAAGGAGAAGTGAGAAGAGTAGTAATAACCGGAATGGGCATTTATTCCTGCATTGGCAAAAACCTGCAGGAAGTGAAGGATTCCCTTTACCAAGGTAAATCTGGAATTGTTTACGACCAAGGCCGCGAGCATTTTGGGTACCGTTCCTGCCTTACGGGTATGGTTGCCGAGCCAGATCTAAAAGGCCAGCTTTCCCGGCGCGAGCGCGTGAGCTTGGGCGAGGAGGGCGCCTATGCCTATGCCGCCACGGTCGAGGCCTTAAAAAACGCAAAAATAGATCAGGAATTTCTGGACAATAATATCGTGGGGATTCTTTATGGCAATGATAGCACCGCAAAATCGGTGATCGAATCGGTTGATAAAATTCGAGAAAAGAAGGATACCACACTGGTGGGTTCAGGTGCCATTTTTAAGGCGATGAATTCTTCGGTTACCATGAACCTGGCTACCATCTTTAAACTGCGCGGCATCAATTTTACCATCAGTGCTGCCTGCGCCAGTGGATCGCATTCGGTGGGGATGGCTTATTTTCTTATTAAAAATGGATTGCAGGATTGCATCATTTCCGGGGGGGCGCAGGAAATAAATCCATTTGCCATGGGCAGTTTTGACGGGCTGGGGGTATTTTCAACCAACGCCGAGCCCACAAAGGCGTCTCGCCCCTTTGACAAAGATCGCGACGGTCTGGTGCCCAGTGGCGGCGCCGCTACCTTGATCGTGGAGAGCTACGAAAGTGCCGTAAAACGGGGGGCACCTATCTTGGGCGAAATAATGGGCTATGGGTTTTCATCAAACGGCGACCATATTTCCACCCCCAATGTTGACGGCCCTGCACGCGCCATGAAAATGGCCTTGGAGCAGGCTAAAGTGGATCCTGCCGAGGTTGACTATGTAAATGCACACGCCACCTCGACCCCCGTGGGCGATGCCAACGAGGCCCTTGCCATTGCCAGTGTTTTTGGCCAAAATGGCCCCTTCGTAAGCTCCACAAAATCTATGACCGGCCACGAATGCTGGATGGCTGGGGCCAGCGAGATCATCTATTCAATGTTGATGATGGAGCACAGTTTTATAGCTCCAAATATTAACTTGGAGACCCCAGACGAGGCCGCTTCAAAATTAAACCTTGTTAATAAAACGTTAAATAGAAAAATTGACGTATTTTTGTCCAATTCTTTCGGTTTTGGGGGAACCAATTCCGCATTGATAATTAAAAAATGCACACGATAAAAATGAACAAAGACGTTATAGTACAAAAGATAAACTACTTTTTGGTAGATGAGTTTGAGGTAGAGACCGATGACATTGAACCAAGGGCCAACCTAAAGGAAACTCTGGAGTTGGATAGTCTGGACTTTGTAGATTTGGTCGTTGCCATTGAAGCCAACTTTGGCGTGAAATTGACCGGTGAGGATTTTCTCAATGTTATTACACTTCAAGATTTTTACGACCTGATTGAAACAAAAATCAGCTGAAATTTGCAATAACTACGTATGGCTGGTGAATGGGAAGGCAAGAGCAAAGGAACCGTTCTCGGGTATAAGATATTTATATTTCTTATAAGAAAATTAGGGGTTCGCGCGGCATACGGGCTGCTTTACTTCGTCGCTTTTTATTATTTTCTCTTTGCCGGAAAAAGCAATCGATCCATATACTATTATTTCCGGAAAAGACTGGATTATTCTTGGCCGAAGAGTATTATCAGTATCTATAAAAGTTACTTTGTTTTTGGCAAGACCATCATAGACAAGGCCGCCATCTCCTCGGGCCTTAAAGATAGGTTTACCCACGAATGCGACGGGGTGGAAAATATTATAGACCTGCTCGATAAACGGCAGGGCGGCATTATGATAAGCGCCCACGTGGGCAATTTTGAAATAGCCGAATACTTTTTTCAGGATATAGACACGCGCTCACAAATAAGCCTGGTGACCACCGATGCCGAGCATAGGAATATCAAGGAATATATGGAAAAAGTGACCATGCGCTCCAATATAAAATTCATTTTGGTCAAGGAAGACATGTCGCACATTTTTGAAATCAACAATGCGCTGGGCAAGGGCGAGCTGGTCTGTTTTACGGGCGATAGGTATATGAAGGGCCAAAAAGTGATGACGGAAACTTTGTTGGGCAAGAAGGCCAATTTTCCCGCGGGCCCATTTTTGCTGGCCAGTAGGCTGGGGGTGCCCGTACTGTTCGTTTACGTAATGAAGGAAACCAACAAACATTATCACTTGTATGCTCGACGGGCCGAGGTAAAAAACCGCGATGCCCAAGGTTTGTTAAAAAAATATACCCAAAGCGTGGAATGGATGCTGAAAAAATATCCGCTGCAGTGGTTCAACTATTTCGATTTTTGGGAAACGGACGATTAGGCCATGAAAGAAGTTTTAATTCTATATTATACGCAAACAGGACAGCTTCTTGAAATCCTGAAAAACATAACCTCCACCATTTCGGGCGAGGAGGTAAATGTTTCTTACTGCGAAATCGTTCCCGAGAAAAAATTCCCCTTTCCCTGGCCGCAAGACGAATTTTATGGAGCCTTTCCCGAGACCTTCCTGCAAATACCGGCTGCGATAGAACCTATTGCCCCGGAAATCCTTCAAAAGAAATTTGACTTGGTTATTCTGGGCTACACTACTTGGTTCTTAACGCCCTGCATCCCGGTCAATTCATTTTTGAAATCGAAAGCGGCCCACACCTTGCTGGCCAATACTCCCGTGATTACCGTCTCGGCAAACCGCAATATGTGGATTATGGCCCAGGAAAAGATGAAAAAGCTTCTGCTTGCCAACCAGGCCAAATTGGTAGGCAATATTGCCTTGGTAGATAGAAACCTGAACCATATCAGTGTAATAACTATTGTACATTGGTTGATGGGCGGCAAGAAGACCCGTCTCTTCGGAATTTTTCCCAAGCCCGGTGTTTCCGATCGGGATATAGAAACGGCCGCGCGGTTTGGATTTCCCATAGGGGAAGCCTTGCTCCAAAATGATTATTCACTTTTGCAACAAAAACTTTTGGCGCTGGGAGGCGCCAAGGTAGATCCCTCTCTCATCGCTACCGACATCCGCGGCAACATGGTATTTTCAAAATGGGCCAATCACATCAGCAAAAAGCAGGGGGAGGAAAGGCGTAAATGGCTCGTTTATTTTAAATATTATTTGTTATTTGCAATTTGGCTAATTGCACCAATAGTATTTATTGTATTTTTGCTCACTTATCTCCCGAGGTACCGTAAAATACAAAGGGATAAAGCCTATTATTCATCAGTTGCATTAAAGCAGGATTAATGAAGAATGTTTATATTACAAGAGTTGCCAAGTTTTTGCCCAATGAGCCGGTAGGCAATGAGGCCATGGAGGAAAAACTGGGTGTTATCAACGGTAAAACCTCAAAGGCACGCCGCCTAATCCTTCGGAACAACCAGATAAAAACGCGTTACTACGCCATTGATAAGGATGGCAACGTGACCCATAACAATGCCCAATTGGCTGCAGAGGCGGTAAATGCCCTGTGCGATGATACTTTTAAAAAGGAGCAGATTGAGCTGCTTTCTTGCGGCACTTCAAGTCCAGACCAGATCATGCCCAGCCACGCCTCCATGGTCCACGGATTTTTGAAAAACGGCAATCTCGAGGTCAATTCGCCCTCAGGCGCTTGCTGCAGTGGGATGAACGCTCTAAAATATGGTTTTATGGCCGTAAAATCGGGCCAGGTAAACAACGCCGTCTGCACAGGTTCTGAACGTACTTCGTCCTGGATGAGGGCCGAAATTTTTGAAGATGAGGTGGCCCACCTCCAACAGGTAGAGGCCAATCCCATCTTGGGCTTCAACAAGGAGTTTTTGCGCTGGATGCTCTCCGACGGCGCAGGGGCTGTCCTTTTGGAAAGTGAACCAAAGGGCGATACCCCCTTGAGAATTGAGTGGATGGAGGCCTATAGTTATGCCCATGAACTGGAAACCTGCATGTATGCCGGAGGCGAAAAACAGGCCGACGGCAGCCTAAAACCCTGGAGCGAATATCCGGCCGATGAGTGGGGAAAAATGTCACTTTTCGCCATGAAACAGGACGTGAAGCTGCTGGGCGAAAATATTCTCCGAAAAGGCGTGGAAAGCATGAAGGATGCCCTGGCCAAACACAACATTACCGAAGACGACATAGATTATTATCTGCCCCATATCTCTTCCTATTATTTCAAGGAAAACCTTTATAACGAAATTGAGCGCCAAGGCCTGCACCTTCCGTGGGAAAAATGGTTTTTAAACCTGCAAAAAGTGGGCAATGTGGGTGCCGGTTCCATATATTTGATGTTGGAGGAATTGGTACATTCCGGAAAGCTAAAAAAGGGCGACAGGATTTTTCTCCAGGTGCCCGAGAGTGCACGATTTGCCTATGCCTATGCCTACCTAACTGTTGTTTGAATGGACGGTTTTACCCATAAAATAACGGACCAGGATTTCATCGGCAACTTGATCCCGCAGCGGCCGCCGTTTGTTATGGTAGACAAGCTCCTTCATTTTGAAGATAAAAAAGTAGTGGCCGGGTTGACGGTTTTGGAAGCGAATATTCTTTCGCACAACAACCAATTTACGGCACCCGGGCTGATAGAACATATGGCCCAAACGGTCGCACTTTATACCGGCTATCAATTTTTTCTGAAAAAAGAGCCAGCCCCCGTGGGTTATATTGGGGCCATAAAGAAGGCCGAAATACACGAGCTTCCGGCCATAGGCAGCAATTTGACCACCACAGTAAACGTGCTGCACGATATTATGGGAGTGACCTTGGTCAACGTAAAGACGGAATGTGATGGAAAGCTAATTGCCACCAGCGAAATGAAAACCGTATTGGCCAATACATGAAAAACACGGATCTTTCAAACATAGACGTTTCCAACTATTTGCCGCACCGTGCACCCATGCTCATGGTTTCTTCGGTATTGGAAATTGACGAGCACTCGGTCACCACCCAATTCCACATTACCGATGGTTGTATTTTTGTGGCGGACGGCAAACTCTCCGAATCCGGGCTCATAGAAAACATTGCCCAAACGGCTACGGGTGTGGTGGGGCAAAGCTTCTTTGAAAAAGACGATATGGATGGAAGCGGCAACAAACTCGTGGGCTACATTAGCGCCATAAAAAAAGTTGAGATTTTTCGACTTCCGAAAATAAAGGATACCATTCTTACCAAGGCAAGGCTGCTTTCGCGGGTAGATATGGGTGCGGTTACCATGTGTAGTTTTGATGCTGAAACCTTTCTCAATAAAGAATTAATTGTATCTTCTACCATGAATTTTTTAATACACGAAGTCTGATCATGAAGAAGGAAGAAGTACCACAGGACAAAAGCAATCTGGAATCGGCCAATTTCCGCGAGCTGTGCTATGCCGTTGATGAAAATGGCGAATACACCACCCAAAACAGCACCGGCTGGGAGCCAAAGACGGCCGCGCTCAACAATGCCATTGAAGAGATAAACCAGCGCATAGCCGATGCCAAAACCCGTGTGCTGGCGGGCAAGACCAGCCCCATTGAATATTATATGGAGCTCCACAAAATGGACGTGGGCATCTTGGCAAGCTATGTGGGTATGTGGCAATGGCGGGTAAAACGGCACTTTAAGCCTTCAGTATTTAAGAAGTTGAGCCAAAGAATACTTAAGAAATATGCCGAAGTGTTTGACATTTCAGTAGAGGAACTCAAACAGATTGAATAGCCCGAAGCGAAGCCGAAACAACCTAAACCGAAAATTTAAAAAACACAAAAACTTGAAGCCCGAAACTGTCATTGATTTTACCCATCACCAATCTGCGCACTGTGAAAATGGCGTAGTCTCAAACCTGATGAAGCACAACGGGTTTAGGGTGAGCGAGCCCATGGTCTTTGGCATTGGCAGCGGCCTGCTGTTCTGCTATATTCCCTTGTTGAAGGTAAACCATGCGCCGGTAATCACCTATCGCGCCCTGCCCGGACATATTTTCAAGAAATTTGCCAAGCGCACCGGCGTCAAGATGAAGCGCGAAAAGTTTAAAAAGCCAAAAGAAGCCCAAAAGCGACTGGATGAGAACCTTGAGAAAAACAATCCCGTGGGCCTTCAGGTGGGCGTGTACAACCTGCTCTACTTTCCCGATGAATACCGCTTTCACTTTAATGCCCACAATATGGTAGTATTTGGCAAGGAAGGCAACCGCTACTTGATCAGTGATCCGGTGATGGAGGAGGTGACTTCCCTTTCGGAAAAGGAGCTGGAAAAGGTGCGTTTTGCCAAAGGCGCCTTTGCGCCAAAGGGGCATATGTACTATCCTATTTCCTTTCCGAAAACTCTGGAACTTGAAGCGGCCATTATCAAGGGAATAAAGGATACCTGCAAGACCATGCTGGCACCCGTTCCTTATGTAGGGGTGAAGGGAATCCATAAAATCGCCGGTCTAATTCGCAAATGGCCGAAGAAAAAAGGTATAAAAACTGCCAACCATTATCTGGGCCAAGTGGTGCGCATGCAGGAGGAGATTGGTACTGGCGGCGGCGGTTTCCGCTATATCTATGCGGCTTTTCTGCAGGAAGCCGGAAAAATGTTACACAATGAAAAGCTGCTGGAACTCTCCAAGGAAATGACCGAAATTGGCGACCTGTGGCGTGATTTTGCCCTGCAGGCCTCCCGAATCTATAAAAACCGAAGCGCCCAAGTAGATAGTTACAACAAAGTGGCCGACCAACTGGACCATATAGCCGATCTGGAAAAGGTGTTTTTTAAGAAGCTCAAAAAAGCTATTAAATAATGGATGGAAGGAATTCGCACTTTTAAAATAATTTTGAAAGGGAGGAATTTTATTTATAAATATTAAATGCTTCTTGCGAGAATTTGGGAGGACCATGATACAGATAAACCAACTTTCAAAAAAATACAAAGGCGCCGATGAATTTTCGGTAAAAGACCTCAGTCTGAAAGTGGAAGACGGCGAAATCTATGGCCTGCTCGGCCCAAATGGGGCGGGAAAAACCACACTTATTTCCATGCTTACCTCCCTCTTGAGGCCAACTTCGGGTTCGTTCACCATAAACGGCCTCAATTTTAAGGAACACAAAACCCAGCTAAAGCAATTGATAGGCATAGTGCCGCAGGAATATGCGCTGTACCCCACGCTTACGGCCTATGAAAATCTGCACTATTTCGGCAGTATGTATGGATTGAAAGGGGAATATCTAAAAAACGCAATAGACGAGCATTTGGAGATCATGGGCCTTTCCAAATTTGCCCACAAGAAAACCGCCACCTTTTCCGGCGGAATGAAACGCCGCATCAATTTAATTGCCGGTATTCTGCACCGGCCCAAAGTCCTTTTTTTGGACGAACCCACCGTTGGGGTCGATGTGCAGTCAAAAAACGTGATCATCAATTACTTAAAGCAGCTCAACCAAAACGGAACCACCATAGTTTACACCTCGCACCACCTGAATGAGGCCGAATTTTTCTGTACCCACGTGGCTATTATTGACAAGGGGGAGATCATCGTAAAAGGCATCCCTTCCCAATTGGTTAAAAACGAAACCGGTGCCCACAATTTGGAAGATGTATTCTTGGCAAAAACCGGTAAAGCCCTTCGCGACTATGCATAAACTCTGGGCGTCAACATATAAGGAAATGCTCCTCCTCCTTCGCGACCTGGGCGGAATTGCCATCCTCTTTATCATGCCCATCCTGCTTTTGGTGGTCATTACGCTGGTGCAGGACAGTACCTTCAAGACCATTAGCGATGTGGCCATCCCGGTACTTTTGGTAGATAAAGACGGGGGCGAGGTTTCCAAAAACATACTCGAAAATCTTTCGGAGTCCAATTCTTTTGAAATTCTGCTAAAAGATTCAGAAGAAGAGGCGAAGGAGGCGGTCTTTACCGGAAAATATCAGCTTGCCATCGTTATTCCCGAGAATCTTTCCAATTCCCTTCAAAAAAAAGTAGATCAAAACGTGGAGGGAATTCTCTCAAGATTTGGATTGGAGGAGGATAGCATTTCCAAAAGCAAGGAAACCATTCCGCAAAAGGAAGTGCGCCTTTATTTTGACCCCGCCACCCAGCACAGTTTTAAATCATCGGTAAAAAATGGGATTGACAAGATGATTTCAAAAATTGAAAGCCAAAGCATATACAGGGCTTTCCAGCTAGAACTGGGCGAGGATGATAACCTCGACGGCGCAGATGCCGAACCGATTTTTGACACTGAAAGCTTTATCGCCTTTAAGGAAATCCTGCCCACCAAAAACAACCGGGAGATCATCCCCAACTCGGCCCAACACAACGTGCCGGCCTGGACCCTCTTTGCCATATTCTTTATCATTGTACCGCTGGCCATCAATCTGGTAAAGGAAAAAAACCAAGGCACCTTTGTGCGGCTGCGTACCCAACCGGTATCCTATGCCACGGTGCTTGGCGGAAAAACGCTGGTATATCTGGTGGTCTGCCTTATTCAGTTCAGTTTGATGTTGTTGGTGGGGCTCTTGCTCTTCCCCCTAATGGGCCTGCCCAAGATTGATATTTCCGGCAAATTGCCCGTATTGTACCTGGTAGCATTCTTTTCGGGGCTGGCGGCCATAGGCCTGGGGCTATTGCTGGGCACCATTGCCAAAACCCAAGAACAGGCCGCGCCCTTTGGCTCTATTTTGATCGTTATTTTGGCGGCCATTGGAGGGGTGTGGGTACCCGTTTTCGTGATGCCCGAATTTATGCAGTTGCTCTCCAAAATTTCCCCCATGAACTGGGGCCTTGAGGCATTTTACGACGTGTTTTTAAGAAATGTGGGAATTGCCCAAATACTTCCCGAAATTTTATTATTATTGCTGTTCTTCCTCACGACCGTTATTATTTCAATAATTTATAACCAGCGCAAGCATGCCGTCTGACCAAACCAAGGAAATAAGCTTCACATCAGAAATCAGGGTGCGGTTTACCGAAACCGATCCGTTGGGCATTGTGTGGCACGGCAACTACATTCAGTATTTTGAGGACGGGCGCGAAGCCTTTGGGCGGGAGCACGGTATTTCCTATCTGGAGCAAAAGGCCCACGGCTATACCTCGCCCATCGTAAAATCGTCCTGCGAGCACAAATTGCCCCTGCGTTACGGCGATGTGGCTACCATCAAAACCACATTTGTCAATTCGGCCGCGGCCAAGATGATTTTTCAATACCGCATCTTCGACCCCAAGGGCAGGTTGGTCTGTTTGGGCGAAACCATCCAGGTATTTTTGAATGAAGAAGGCGAGCTTTCCTTGACCCCGCCAGACTTTTTTGTGGAATGGAAAAAGAAAATGGGACTGTAACCGATGTCGAAAACCTATCTATCACATAACAATATTTTCAGCAATCTGGGCTTTGGGAGCGCGGTGGTGATCGATGCTATCGCCAAAGGAAAATCGGGTCTCGAAAAACATACCGATCTGGCACTTTTGCCCCAGCCCTTCTGCGCCTCCTTGATCGCTTCGGAAGAAATAAGCAAGGCATTCTCCAATTTTGGCGATGCCCAGAAATATACCAAGCTGGAACAGATGATGATCCTGTCGCTGCAAAATGTGATCGAGGCGGCCCAAATCCCACTAAATGGAATGGTCGGGCTCATCGTTTCAACCACCAAGGGCAACATCGATGTGTTTGAAAAAGAAAGCAACTTCCCAGAAAGTCGCGCTTATTTGGGCGAATTGGGAAAAACCGTCCAGCATTTCTTTGGGTTTAAGAACGAGCCCATTGTGCTTTCAAACGCCTGTGTTTCGGGGGTATTGGCCATTTCGGTAGCCAAGCGGTTCATTGCCGAGGGCAAGTATGACCACGTTTTCATCACCAGTGGCGATCTGGTTACGCCTTTTATCCTTTCCGGCTTCCATTCGTTCCAGGCGCTTTCCGAAGATCCCTGCCGGCCTTATGACAAGGACCGTACGGGCATCAATCTGGGCGAAGTGGCCGCCAGTGCGTTGGTTACTTCTTCCGAAGAAAACCTTGCCGATGAAGCGGTTGAAATCTTGGGCGATGCCACCTGTAACGACGCCAACCATATTTCGGGTCCGTCCCGCACGGGCGAAGGGCTTTTCCGAAGTGTAAAGGCCGCCTTGAAAGAAGCCCATCTCGATGCCTCACAGATAGATTATATAGCTGCCCACGGCACGGCCACTCCGTTTAACGACGAGATGGAGGCCATCGCCTTTAACCGTTTGGGAATGGAGCAGGTACCGCTCAACAGTCTAAAAGGCTATTTTGGCCATACCCTGGGTGCTTCGGGCCTGTTGGAAACCATTGTAGGAATGCACGCTGTGCGGAAAAATTTACTTTTTTCTTCCAAGGGTTTTTCCGACCTTGGGGTCTCAAAAAAGCTCCATATCATTAAACAGAATTCACCAAAAGACTTACGGGTGTTTTTAAAAACGGCCTCCGGTTTTGGGGGGTGCAATACCGCGGTAATTCTTAAAAAAATAAACATCTAACCAACTATAAAATGTCAAGTGCAACCAAAAAAATGAATGCCGTTGAGGCTTTGGAAGAAGCCCATCGCATTGCCTTTGCCCCTTTTGTATTTCAAGCTTCGGTATCGCTGCGCAAACTGGGTATCCTCGATTATATTTTTGACCAGCGCCAGGATGGCGGCCCAACCGCCGCCGAAATTTCACGCGAACTATCGCTCACGCCCTATGGGGTAGGGGTTTTGCTGGAAATAGCCGAAACTTCCGATATTGTATCAAAAGATGCCCAAGGCCGGTATGAATTGACAAAGGTGGGCTATTTTCTCAACTACAACACTACGGCTGGAGTAAATCTCAATTTTGCGAATGATGTGTGCTATAAAGGCCTTTTCCATCTGAAGGATTCCATAAAAAACGGCAAGCCGGAGGGGCTCAAGGAACTTGGGAAATGGAAAACCATCTATGAGGGCCTGTCACAGTTAAACCCCGTGGAACAGCAGTCGTGGTTTGATTTTGACCACCATTATTCCGACGATATTTTTGAGGAAGCCCTGGATCGCATTTTTGAAAGAAAACCAAAAAACCTTTTTGATGTGGGCGGCAATACGGGCAAATTTTCGCTGAAATGCTGCGCCTTTGACGAGGAGGTAAACGTTACCATAGTTGACCTTCCCGGGCAGTTGCAAATGGCGAAGGCCAATGCCGAGGCCCACGGGTTCCAAGACAGGATTGCCGGGCACGCCATTGATTGGCTTTCAGAAAACCCACAGATTCCCACCGGGGCCGACCTTATCTGGATGTGCCAGTTTCTGGACTGCTTTTCCGAAGAGGAAATCGTTAAAATATTGACCACCTGCACCGCCTCGATGGATGACGACGCCGAATTGGTGATCGTGGAAACCTTTACCGATAGGCAGGCCTTTCGGGCCTCGCAGTTTATTTTGGAAGCTACCTCCCTCTATTTTACGGTGCTGGCCAATGGCAACAGTAAGATGTATGCCTCCAGCGTATTTATGAAATTGATAGACCAGGCAGGCTTAAGAGTGAAAGAAGATGTTGCTTTGGGCGAATACCACACCATGTTGGTCTGCGGAAAGAAATAATGTTTTGGCCGAAAAATATTACATAACAAGCTATTGCCATATTAAGGACCACGCCATTTCGGTAGATGGAAAAATTATTTTTGAAGATGCTTCGGAAGCGAGGGGAGCGGAAGATTTTTCAACCTTTATCAAAGGAGCGTACAAATTTCTGCAAACCGATTATTCCAAGTTTTTTAAAATGGACAACCTCAGCAAGCTCGCATTTCTGGCCGCCGACGTATTGCTGAAAAAAGAAAATTTGGGGGAGGATGAAAACAATATCGCCCTGGTGTTTGCCAACAGGGCTTCCAGTCTGGATACGGACCGCAAGCACCAAGCTACCATTGAAAATAAGGCGGAATACTTCCCCAGTCCGGCGGTTTTTGTGTACACCCTGCCCAATATTTGCCTGGGTGAGATAAGTATAAGGCACAGGCTATTTTCTGAAAATAGTTTTTTTATCTTTGACCGCTTCAACGCCGAACATTTTCAGCTGTATGCCAATAGTTTGTTGCAAAATGGCAAAGCCGAAAAAGTGCTCTGCGGCTGGGTAGATCTCGATGCCGAAAGCTACGAAGCATTTCTCTATTTAGTGGGAAACAAAGGCGGAATTGAACATAAAACTGAAGAAATAAACAGATTATACAATACATTATGAGCGAATTGAAAGAAGAACTGAAAGCGAAGATTATTGAACAACTGAACCTTGAGGATGTTTCCGTGGAGGAAATTGCCGATGACGACCCCCTCTTTGGCGACGGCCTGGGCCTTGATTCCATTGATGCTCTGGAGCTTATCGTAATGCTCGACAAGGATTACGGCATCCGCTTGAGCGACCCCAAGGAAGGAAGGAAGATTTTTGAATCGGTACAGGTCATGGCCGATTATATTGAAGCGCACCGCACCAAATAAATTTTTGAAATATCGGGCTGCGGGCAGCATTCCAAGCCTGTCACACAGAGTCTGTCACACTGAGCGTGTCACACTGAGCGCAGTCGAAGTGCAGTCGAAGTGCAGCCAAAGTGCAGTCGAGACCTTATAGAATAGTCACACAATTCCCAATAATTAAATGAGCAAAGGCGTAGCCATAACCGGAATGGGCATTATTTCTGCCATTGGCAACAATGTAGCGGAAAATTTTGAGGCGCTTATTGCCCCAAAAAAAGGGATTACCCGTGTGGATCACGTGGCCACCGTACATCGTGACGAAATTATGGTGGGAGAGATTAAGATGACCAATCAGGAACTTATCGCCCGGCTTAACCTTCCCCCTGAAAATAACTATTCCAGAACGGCCATGCTCGGCGCCATTGCCGCACAGGAAGCCATAGCCGATGCGGGAATCACCGACATGGCAAAATACAAAACCGGAATTGTTTCAGGGACCAGCGTGGGCGGGATGGATATGACCGAAAAATATTATTACGAATACCTTACCGAAAAACCCCTGCAAAAGTATATAGAGAGCCACCACGCCGGTGATTCCACCCAAAAGATTGCCGAACAGTTGGGAATAGAGGAGAGTTTGGTAACCACCATAAGCACGGCCTGCTCCTCGGCGGCCAATGCTATTATGTTGGGCGCGCGCTTAATAAGGTCGGGGAAGTTGGACCGTGTATTGGTGGGCGGTGCCGATTGTCTTTCAAAATTCACCATCAATGGGTTCAAGACTTTGATGATCCTCAGCGATACGTACAGCACGCCTTTTGACGAAAACCGGAAAGGGCTCAACCTGGGCGAGGGCGCTGCCTACCTTGTTTTGGAGAGCGACCAGGTAATAAAGGCCGAAAACAAAAAAGTACTGGCCTATGTAAAGGGCTATGGCAATGCCAATGATGCCTTTCACCAAACCGCCTCGTCGGACCACGGGGATGGCGCCACCTTGGCTATGGAAAAAGCCTTGAAGGTAGCCCAATTAAAGCCATCGGAAATAGATTACATCAACGCCCACGGCACGGCTACGGGTAATAATGATGTTTCGGAGGGGCGTGCCATTCTGCGGGTTTTTGGGGATCAGGTACCCGAATTCAGCTCTACCAAAGCGTTTACCGGCCATACCCTGGCCGCCGCCGGAGCTATTGAGGCCGTATATTCAGTCTTGGCTCTGCAGAACAACTTGATTTTCCCCAACCTGAACTTTAAAACCCCGATGAAGGAATTTTGCCTACTTCCACAAACCGAGCTGAAACAGAAGAAATTGGCTACGGTCTTGTCAAATTCGCTTGGTTTTGGCGGCAACTGTTCCACGGTGATATTTTCAAAAGAAGCCTAATGAAAAGAGTTTACATCAATAGCATAGCTTCCATTTCGCCACAAAAAACCTTTGACAACAGTGTTTTTCTGGATGAAATCATTGATTATAAAGACACCGTAATCTTAGCCCAAGATCCCAGTTACAAACAGTACATTCCGCCCGCAGCGGCAAGGCGAATGGCCAAGGGCATCAAAATGGGCGTGGTAGCCTCCAAGATCGCGATGGACGAGGCCAGCATTGAAACCGTGGATGCCATCATTACCGGGACCGGGATGGGCTGTATGATCGATTCAGAAAAGTTTGTGAGCGCTATTATTGATAACAATGAGCAGTATTTGACGCCCACCTCCTTTATCCAGAGCACCCACAATACCGTGGCGGGGCAGATTGCCCTTGGCATGGAGTGCAAGGCTTATAATTTCACCTACGTACATTCGGCCATTTCGTTTGAATCGGCCCTGCTCGATGCCCACCTGCAGCTCCAAAATGACGAGGCCCGGCATATCCTTGTGGGCGGGGTGGAGGAACTGGGCGAGCACACCACCAAAGTACACCGCCTCATAGACCACATAAAGCCAGAACCCGTTTCCGTTGCGGAGGTTTTGGAATCTAAAACCCAAGGTGCCGTATTTAGCGAGGGCGCCAATTTCTTTGTGGTTTCCAACGAAAAGACCGAAAGTTGTTATGCCGAATTGCTTGCCGTGGAAACCTTTAACTCGCTTTCCAAAGAAAAGGTTTCGGCTACCGTACAAGCTTTTTTGGAAGAAAACAACCTAAACCCCGAGGCCATTGACGCGGTCGTTCTGGGCAACAACGGCGATGTGGATTTTGACGTGTATTACAGCGAACTTTCCCGAGCACTTTTCCCCCAAACACAACAGCTTTATTACAAACATTTGGTGGGCGAGAACAACACGGTTTCGGCCTTTGGGGTGTGGCTGGCTTCAAAAATATTGAAAACACAGCGCATCCCCGACATTGTAAAAATGAAGGGCAAAGCGTCTGAAAAAATCGAGACCGTTTTGTGCTACAACCAATACCGAGGCCAAAACCACAGTCTTGTATTACTGAAAAAATGTTGAGGTTCTACACCATAAATGCCGTGGCATTGGCAATCTTTTTCGGCTTGCTGTTGGCAGGATATTTTGGCGATGTGCCGGCCTGGCTTTATGTACTCTTCGTGCTGCTGTGGCTTGTGGTTACGGCCATTGGTTCCTTTCAAATAAAATGGAACTACCACCTTCAATCGGCAAACCACAATTACAAAACTTCCCACAATTGGGTGGCCATCACCTTTGACGATGGCCCAAATGCCGAGGTTACACCGCAGGTATTATCGCTTTTGGAAAAGTACAATGCCAAGGCCACTTTTTTTTTAATAGGAAAAAACGCCGAAACCCATCCCCAACTGGTCCGGCAGCTTTTGGCCGAGGGACACACTATTGGCAACCATTCGTACTCGCACGCGCGAAACTTTGGTTTTTTTTCTGCTGAAAAAGTTGCTTCGGAATTGCTTCGGGCCAATGAAATCCTGAAGCAGATTTCCGGCAAGGAACCGAAACTGTTCCGTCCGCCCTATGGTGTTACCAACCCCAACATAAAAAAAGCGTTGAAACAGACTGGCCATTTATCGATTGGCTGGAGCAAGCGCAGCTTCGATACCACCCGACTTTCCGAAGAAAAAATACTGAAACGGATAACTTCAGATTTAAAAAAAGGCGATATCATCCTGCTCCATGACAGCAGCGCAAAAACGGTTGCCGTATTGGAACGGTTATTGTTAAATTTGCAGTCGCACAAACTGCAGTCGGTCACGGTAGATCGTTTGCTTGAAACGGAAGCCTATGCGTAATTATTTACTTTTATTTCTTTTTATGGCCATTGGCGGTTCCATCCAAGCGCAGGAAACCGCGATGAATGCTTCGGAAATAGCCGCTTTCAAGGAAAAGGTAATTGCTTCGGCCAAAGCCACCAAGACCATCAAGACCGATTTTGTGCAGTACAAACACCTCGATTTTTTGGCCAATGACGTCAAGACCTCCGGGAATATGGTATTTAAAGCGCCCAACTTGGTGAAATGGGAATATACCCACCCTTACCAGTACAGTGTGATTTTTAAGCAGGACCAACTGCTCATAAATGATGGCGGCACCAAGAGCAAGGTGGACATAGGCAACAGCAAGCTCTTCAAAAAATTGAACCAACTTATCGTAAACAGCGTAAAGGGCAATATGTTCAACGATGCCGATTTTACGGTTTCCTTCTTTAAATCTTCAAAATACAACAAGGCGGTTTTTATTCCGAAGGACATGAAAATTGCAGATTATATAGCCTCTTTCCAACTGCTTTTCAACAAGGATGATGCCCAGGTTTTTGAAGTAAAGATGGTAGAGCCCTCGCAGGATTTTACGCGCATAGTTTTCAGTAATCGCAAACTCAACACGCCCATAGATGGTTCGGTATTTAACAATTAACATACTGCTGCTAGCCCTGCTGGCATCCTGCTCCTTGCGCACCACCGAAGGGCTCAGGCAAGTGGCCTTTACCCAGACCGAGGTGGAGAATCCTTATTTCTCCAATCCGCAGAGGGATTACGTGTACCGCGCCAAAATTGACCTGTACCGAAAGAATTTCAGCGGCATATTGATTATAAAAAAAATAGGCCCCACGGCCCACCGGATAGTGTTTACCACCGAATTCGGAAGCAAATTGTTTGATTTTGAAATGGACGGCAATACCTTTACCAAACACGCCATTCTTGAGGATATGGACAAGGAAATGGTGGTAAACCTGCTGCGCGAGGATTTTCAAATCCTACTTACCGAAAAGGCCAAGGTGGTGGCTGTTTACGAATCGCCTACCCAGCGGATATACAAGACGGAAAGTGGCGATGGATTCAATTTTTACTTTATGTCAAACCAGGCCCATCAACTTCAAAAAATCGTAAATACCACCAAGACCAAAGAGCGGGTGACCATGGAGTTTTTTCCCGCCGCACCGAACCTTGCCGACTCTGTTGCCATTACGCACAAGAACCTAAAACTTACCATAGGTCTAAAAAATCTAAAAACCAATTGATATGCTTATTGAGGGATTGTACAAAGTCATTGACACCCAGCCCACTTCCGAAGGTATTTCAGCCGAGGTGCAATTAAACAAGGACCATGATATCTTCAAGGGCCATTTCCCCGGAAATCCGGTGATGCCCGGCGTTTGCATGATACAGATGGTGAAGGAATTGACCGAGCAGGCCTGTGGGAAATCGCTTTTTTTGAAGGTAACCTCCAATGTAAAGTTCATGGCCATCATCAATCCCGAGAAGAACCCCAACCTAAATCTGGTGATTGACATTGCAGAGGAAAATGACCAAATAAAAGTAAAAAACACCACCAGTTTTGACGACACGGTGGCCCTAAAACTGAATGCCACTTTTAAGGTTATTTGAGGAGTGGGGCATTTTAAATTTTGATATAAGTTATTTATGAGGATAAAATTTGCGTTGTATATTGTACTGTTTTCTACCGCGATGGTTCAAGCGCAGGACTTAAAAAGCCTCCGCGAAACTTATCCCCAAGCCGTGCAGGACAGCGCCATAGCCACCGAATTGGGCGAGCAGCTGGCTGGTGTGGACGAGGGATCCAAACCGGTGCTGCTGGCCTATAAAGGCGCAGTATTGACCTTAAAGGCGCGATTTTCCAAAAAGAAGAGCGATAAAAAGGAGTTTTTCAAAGAGGGCGTGGGCTTGATTGAAGCAGCTATCGCGGCCGAGCCGGAAAATCTTGAGATCCGCTATCTCCGGTTGGGTGTGCAGGAAAACTCGCCCCGGTTTCTGGGTTACCACAAAAATATAGAAGAGGATAAGGATTTTATTTTAAAGAATTATGCGTCGGTTTCCTCTGCGGGATTAAGGCGGGTCATAAAGGATTTTGTGATGGGATCAAAAAGCTTTGACGACGCTGAAAAAAAATCATTTTAAAGCTATTTCTTATGAAACTTATCTTCACCTTGGGTTTGGTTTTTTCGTTGTCCCATTGCTTTGCGCAGGATATTCTCCTGATGAAGGATGATGAATTGGTGCGGGCAAAGATCATCAAAATCACAAGGGAGAAAGTTCAGTATAACCGGCAGGACAACTTGCAGGGGCCCATATATGAAGTGCCTGTTTCTGCCATAAAAAAGATTGTTTTTGAAAATGGCACGGAACAATATTTTGAGGAAAACCTGCCTGCCGTGGAAAGCCCAAATTATTCCATAGCCGAAACCCGGGAGTTTATTGTCTAGACCATCAATGAGCACGGTTTTGAGGAAGACACTTTTAAAAGAAGGTATAGGGCAAGTTTTGAGGGGGATTATTTAAGACTTAAAGTGCTGAGGAAAGGTCAAATTGAACCAACCGATAGAGGCATTCTATATGATTTTTCAAATGTGTATGAATTCCATCCTATTTCAAGGCGTTCGTATAATAAGGCTTTCGTGAATATTTGGGTAGCGATCGTTAAGAACGAAAAAAAAATGAAATTTGACAAACATAAGTTGATTTATGCGTGTTGACGATCCCGCAAAAGCCGAGTCTATACTTAACGCACTTAAATATTACCATTCCCTTCTTGTAGGAAAAAGTAAGTCTGGTGACAAATTCTAAAACCTAAAACCTATATTTGCTTTGTGCGCTTTGTGACTCTGTGGTTAATAGAATCTGCGTACAAAGAGGACAAATTCCCCCATGGACCAAAAACTACTTTCAGAAAAATTCAAATCCCTGAAATGTTGCGTAATTATTCCCACCTACAATAATTGCAAGACCCTAAAGCAGGTCATACAGGGCGTTTTGGTCTATACCGATGATGTTATTGTAGTAAACGATGGCTCTACCGATGCCACCCCGGAAATATTGGGCCAGTATCAGCAAATTGAAAAGATCCATTTTCCCGAAAACCAGGGCAAGGGCTGCGCACTAAGGGCGGGCTTTGTACGGGCATTGGACTTGGGGTACCGTCACGCCATTACGCTCGACAGCGATGGGCAGCACTTCCCGGAGGATATTCCCCTATTTTTGGATGCCTTGGCCACGGAGGACGAAAAAAATCTTCTGCTTATTGGCTCCCGAAATATGGCCCAGGAGGGCGTGCCGAAAAAAAGCAGCTTCGGCAACAAGTTTTCCAACTTTTGGTTTTGGTTTGAAACCGGCATCCGCCTTCAGGACACCCAATCGGGCTTTAGGCTGTATCCCATCTTTGCGATGAAGGATATAAAATACTACACCCAAAAGTTTGAATTTGAAATTGAATCCATCGTCAAGGCTGCCTGGCGGGGAATCGAGGTGAGGAATATCCCCATCCGCATCCATTACGAGCTGGAGGGGCGCGTTTCGCACTTTAGGCCTTTTAAGGATTTTACCCGCATCAGCATCCTGAACACTTGGTTGGTCATGGTAGCTATAGTGTATATAAAACCCCGCGACCTTTTCCGAAAGCTCAAAAAAAAAGGCCTGAAACGATTCCTGGTCGAGGATTTTTTGGGCAGTGATGATTCAGCCGAAAAAAAGGCCCTTTCCATTGCCCTGGGCGTTTTTATTGGGCTCTCCCCGCTCTGGGGCTTTCATACGGTTACGGTTTTGTTTTTGGCCCTTATCCTCAATTTGAATAAAGTTATAGCCTTCGCCTTCTCCAATGTGAGCCTGCCGCCGTTTATTCCACTCATCATCTTTATCAGCCTCAAATTGGGCAGTTGGCTGCTGGGTGAAAGCTTTGTGCTTTCCATAAGCGAGATAGACCCCTCTATGGAGCTGGTAAAATATCTGAAGTCATACGTTTTGGGCAGTTTTATCCTTTCCAGTGTAGCGGCGGTGGTTTGTGGCTTGTTGGGCTATGCAGTACTGCTACTTTTTCAGCGAAAAAAAGTATTGGGCAATGGATAGGTTTTTCTTCAGAAGCTACAAATGGCTGAATGGGCAAAAGTTAATCGGTGGTCTGATGCTTTTGCTAATGCTGGCCGGCCTGATATTCCTGGTTACCAAAATTCGATTTGAGGAGGATATTTCAAAGCTCATTCCCATAAATTCCGAAAATCGTGACTTTGAGAAAGTTCTCAAAACAGTAAACTTTACCGATAAGATTATTGTAAACATCCAGTCAAAGGATACGGCATCGGTGGCAAAACTGACGGCCTATGCCACTGACATGGTCGATAGTCTGGAAGCCCATTCCAACAAATACATCAAATACATCAGGGGAAGGGTGGATGAAGGCAACCTGCAACGCACCTTTGATTTTGTCTATGAAAACCTGCCCGTACTCTTGGACGCGGAAGATTATGGCCTCATTGCCCAGCGGCTTGCAAAGGACAGTATTTCGGCACGTACCCAGGCCAATTACAGAACACTGATCTCTCCCTCGGGGATTGTTTCAAAAGAAATGATCTTAAGGGATCCGTTGGGAATTTCCTTCATCGCATTGAAGAAATTAAGGCAACTGGGCATTACGGACCAGTTTGTTTTGAAGGATGGTTTTCTGGTTAGCCGCGACGGAAGAAACATCCTGCTCTTTATCACACCCAAATTTGGAAGTAGCGAAACGGCTGAGAACGGCAAGTTCGCAGAACAGCTCTATAGCCTTCAAGACGCCCTTGATGCCAAATATGCCGGGCATGTAAGCAGCGAATTTTTTGGTCCTGCCCTTATTGCCGTGGCCAATGCCCGGCAGATAAAGAATGACATCCAGTTTACCGTAGGCATTGCGCTCACACTGCTATTGCTGGTTTTTATCCTGTACTACCGAAAACTATATGTGCCCATCATACTATTTGTTCCCACCATATTTGGCGGTTTACTGGCTGTAGCCCTGCTGTATTTGATACGGGGCGAAATTTCGGCCATATCGCTGGGCATAGGCTCGGTGCTGTTGGGAGTAACCTTAGATTACTCGCTGCATATCCTTACCCATATCCGTAACAACGAGGCCCTTCAGAGTTTATATAAAGACGTGGCCCAGCCTATTTTAATGAGTAGCCTTACCACGGCCATGGCATTTCTCTGTCTGCTTTTTATCGAGTCGCAGGCCCTGCAGGATCTGGGTATTTTTGCGGCCGTAAGTGTTTTGGGCGCATCGGTATTTGCTTTGCTTTTCATCCCGCTGGTTTATAGGAATACGCTTTCGCGGAAGCAACAAATCAACGTGTTGGACAGGTTGGCCGATTATCCCCTTCACCGGAAGAAATGGTTGCTCCTGCTCCTGGCCGCGGTTTTTGTTCTAAGTATTTTTACTTTTCAAAAGGTTACTTTCAATAAGGATATTTCCCAACTCAACTATATGCCCGAAAGAGCAAAGAAGGCCATTGACCACCTTGATGAACTTACCGATATTTCGTCAAAATCGGTCTATCTGGCTACCTATGGCAAGTCTGTGGAAAGCACCCTTCAGCTCAACGATTCTATCCACCAGACGCTTGAATCATTAAAAGAGAAAGGGGAAATTGAAAGTTTTAGCTCTATTGGCGCCTTGGTGCATTCACAGCGCGACCAGCGCAGGCGCATAGCACAGTGGAACAGCTTTTGGAACGAGGGGCGAAAGGATAACCTAAAACAAAATTTGGTTGAGAGCAGTGGTAGGCTCGGCTTTAAGCCTTCAACCTTTGAGGGTTTCTATACATTTTTGGACAAGGATTTTAAAACCCTTACTCCAGAAGATTACCAACAAGTGCCCTCCATGCTGCTGGAAGACTATATCACCACCGAGGCCGACTTTACCACCATAACCACCTTGATCAAGTTGCAAGACGATGGGGCCAGTGAAATCAAGGAGGCTTTTAGCGGAATCCCCAATACCTTCGTCATAGACCGGCAGGAAATGAACGAAACCTTTTTGGGCAACCTTAAAAATGACTTCAACAATCTGATAGGCTATTGCCTGCTGGCCGTGCTACTGGTACTTTTTGCTTTTTTCCGCAGTTTTTCGCTTACCCTGGTTACGGCCGCGCCTATTTTCCTCACCTGGTTTTTTACGCTTGGAATTATGGGGTTGTTCCATATCCAGTTCAATATTTTCAATATCATCATCTCCACCTTCATCTTTGGGCTGGGGGTAGATTATAGCATTTTTATGACCCGCGGCCTACTAAAGGAGCTGCGTACGGGCGAGCGGGTGATGGCCACCCACAAGACCTCCATCATGCTCTCTGTTTTGACCACCATATTGGGCGTGGGGGTTTTGGTTTTTGCCAAGCATCCGGCGCTCTATTCCATTTCCATTGTTTCCATCATCGGGATCTTTTCGGCCATGGTTACGGCATTTACCGTACAGCCATTGTTGTTTGGTCTTTTTATGGGCAGCCCAAGGAAACGGCCGGTGAGTCTGCGTAAATTCTTGCATTCGTTGCTATCGTTCGGGTACTTCGGACTGGGAGGAATTATGCTTTCCTTCTACGCTTCGGTAATAATGCCCCTTTTGCCAATAAACAAACGGTTAAAGATGGGAGGGTTCCACCAAATGATTGCGAAATTTTTCAAATCGGTTCTTTATACCAATCCTTTTGTACGAAAAAACATCATCAATGAACCGGGAGAGGATTTTTCCCAACCGGCAGTTATCATTGCCAACCACACTTCCTTTCTCGATATTCTGGCTGTAGGCATGCTGCATCCAAAAATCTGTTTTCTGGTAAATGATTGGGTTTACCATTCCCCCATCTTCGGAAAGGCGGTGCAAAAGGCGGATTTCTATCCGGTTTCCAGCGGTATTGAGAACAGTCTGGAACCCCTTCGGAAGAAAATAGAACAAGGCTATTCCCTAATGGCTTTTCCTGAAGGTACGCGCAGCCAGAGCAATAAGATTAAACGCTTCCACAAAGGGGCCTTTTATCTGGCCAACGAGTTTGGGCTGGATATTTTGCCGGTGCTCATCCACGGCAACAGTGAGGTAAACCCGAAAGGCAGTTTTATTATTGACGATGGTAGCATCACCATCAAGATACTTCCGCGTATAAAGGCTGGCGATCACTCCTTCGGCCACAGCCACACCCAACAGGCCAAAAGGGTAGGGGCCTATTTCAGAAATGAATTTTCAGATCTGAGAAAGCAGGTGGAGGGGCCGAAATATTTCCATCCGTTGGTGCTTCAGGAATATCGGTACAAGGGCGATAGGCTTTTCCGAAAAGTGAAAAAAGATCTGAAGGCAAATGCCCGCACCTACCATACAATCCTTGTCCACCTGCCCAAGGACGCGAGGATTGCACATCTTTCAAAAGGCGACGGGCAGCTGGATTTTTTATTGGCGCTTGACGGCCCCGACAGGAAGATTTTCAGTTATATAAAAAATCCCGAAACGAGAAACATACTCAATAACAGTTTTCTCGCCCAAAAGCGGTACAAATTAACCTTCGGCCACGCTATGGAAGATATCCTGGCAAATAGATTGGATGCGATTATAATTGGCGGACAAGGGTTTTTGGAGAAGATGCTTCCAAAGTTAGGGGCCCTTTCCGTGGATACTATTATTTTGTTTAATGGCACACTGATATCCGAAACACCAAAAATTAGTATATTAGGCTATGAGAGCGTTTATGAGGACGTGAATCTTCTTATCTTTAAACCTTCTGCAAAAACATAACGATGATTGAAAACTATGATGTGGTAATTGTGGGTAGCGGCCTGGGCGGGCTGGTCTGTGCCATCATCCTTGCCAAGGAAGGCCATAGGGTGTGCGTACTGGAAAAAAACCAGCAGTTTGGCGGCAACCTGCAGACTTTTGTGCGGAACAAAACCATTTTTGATACCGGGGTGCACTATATAGGCGGGCTATCGGAAGGGCAAAACCTATATCGATATTTTAAATACCTGGGGGTGCTTGACGATATTCCGCTAAAGAAGATGGATGAGGAAGGCTTTGACGTGATAACCTTTGAGGGCGACCCGAACGAATACCGCCATGCCCAAGGTTATGAAAGGTTTAAGGCCAATATCTTAAAGGAGTTTCCCGAGGAAGAGAAGGCAATAGACGCCTACATTAAAAAAATGAAGGAAACCTGTGAGCTTTTTCCACTCTATGGCCTGAAACAGGGAAAACCCTATTATGAGAATACCTCCCTTTTTGAAGTAAGGGTCACCGATGTGCTAAATTCCATCACCCCCAACAAAAGGCTGAGGGCTGTTTTGAGCGGCAGCAACCTGCTCTATGCCGGCGATGGCGACCGTACTCCATTTTATATGCACGCCCTTTCGGTAAACTCCTACATAGAGAGTGCCTACCGTTGCATCAATGGGGGCAGCCAGATTACCAAAGCCCTACTTTCCCGATTTAGGGCCTTGGGAGGCAAGGCCCATAAACGTCACGAGGTGACCAAATTTGAAACCGAAAACGGTAGGGTGACCGCCGTAAAAACCGCCAACGGAAAAACGATAAAGGGCGATATTTTTATTTCAAACATCGATCCTAAGATGACCTTGCCGCTGGTTGGGCAGGAACATTTCAGAAAATCATATAGCCAGCGCATTGAGAATATTGAAAGTACCATTGCCGCTTTTAGTTTGTATTTAGTGCTTAAGCCCGATTGTTTTAAGTACCTAAACTATAACTATTACCATTTCAAGGATTACGATGCCGTTTGGAATGCCCAAAACTACTCGCCGGAAAGTTGGCCAGAATCTTATATGGTCTCTATGGGCATCAACCAGAAAACCAATGGCTATGCCGATAATCTGACGGTCATGACCTATATGCATTTTGATGAGGTGGCCGCTTGGGCCAACACCTTCAATACCGCGGCCAATAAAAACGACCGCGGACAGAGCTATGAGGAATTCAAAGCAGAAAAATCTGAAATTATCATCAGGGAACTCGAAAAGAAATTCCCCCACATCCGCGATTGCATTGAGGCCGTATATGCTTCCACTCCGCTTTCCTACCGGGATTATATAGGCTGTAACCGCGGGGCCATGTACGGTTTTGTGAAAGATGCCGGCAATCCGCTCAAATCATTTATCTCTCCCCGCACGCGCATAAAAAATCTTTATTTCACGGGCCAGAGCCTCAATATGCACGGTATTTTGGGCGTTACCATCAGTGGCGTGGTGACCTGTTCCGAGATTCTGGGCGGAGAGTATTTGCTCAACAAGATTTTGGAAGCTACCCAAAAGGAAGAGGTAACTTAAATTTTTTTCGGAATATGGGACAAATAAGTACAGCGCCGATTGAAAGGGTAAGGAATATTTCAAAAAAAGATTTCGTCAAGAATTATTTCAAGCCCCAAAAACCTGTTTTGATTGAAGGCCTTGCCAAAAACTGGAAGGCCTACAAAAAGTGGAACCTTGATTATATTCAGCAATGTGCCGCAGACCAAGTAGTTCCCCTTTATGACAGCAGGCCCACCAAGGGCAAGCAGAATTCCGCCGTACCGGCCACCGAAATGAAAATGGCCGATTATATTGAAATCATTAAATCACAGCCCACCGATCTGCGCATTTTTTTCTACGACCTAAAGATGAAACTGCCCGAGCTGCTCAAAGATTTCGAATATCCGGACATCGGCCTAAAATTCTTTAAACGCCTGCCCGTGCTTTTTTTTGGTGGTGAAGGTTCCAAGGTGCTACCGCACTACGATATGGATTTAGCAGACCTGTTGCATTTTCACTTCCACGGTACCAAAAGCGTGACCCTATTTTCGCCAAAGCAAACAAAATATTTGTATAAAATACCCTTTGCCGTACACAATCTGGAAAGCATAGACCTAGACCATCCCGATTTTGAAAAATATCCCGCCCTGCAATATTTGCAAGGCCTGCACGCCACCATGAAACACGGCGATGCGCTCTATATGCCCAGCGGCTATTGGCATTTCATAAAATATCTTGACGGTGGATTTTCCATGACCCTCCGCGCCTTTCCGCGGCATCCCGGCCGCTTTTCCAACATGCTCTACAACGTGTTCTTTATGCGCCATTTTGAAAATTTCATGCGGAAATCCTTCGGTCAGAAATGGATAGATTATAAGGAAAACCGAACCCTTCAGAAAACCAACAGGCGCGCTGCCAGATTAAAAGAAAAAATGAGTAGATGAAGTATTTGGGAAGAATTATAACCATATCCCTGCTGACTGTTTTTTTGGTCTCTTGCGGTGTTTCAAAGTCGCTCCACGATAGGCCTGATGTAAGTGGCTACAACGCTTCCGTTCCCCAAAAAGTCAAGGTCAACGATTCCACCTTTATCGCCGGCGATAATTTTCTGCTTAAAAACAAACAGGGCCAATGGGAACTTTATGTAGAAGGCAATCCACTGCAGATAGGAAAAATCACGGGCCTGCTTACCCAGGAATTGATGCAAAAGCAGGAGGCTATCTTCTTTAATAAAGTTGAGCAAATCGTACCGTCAAAATTTCAACAGTACCTTCTTCGTAAGTTTTTGGCGTGGTACAACCGCAAAATGTACCAATACATTCCCCAGGAATATAAAACCGAAATCTTTGGCCTTTCGCAGTACGCCTCATCCAATTTTAGCGAGATCGGCGAGCCCTACCTCCGGCTGCTCTATCTGCACGGCGCCCATGACATTGGCCACGCCCTGCAGGATTTGATGCTGGTGGGCTGCTCCTCTTTTGCCGTTTGGGGAAATAAAACGGTAGATGGCGAATTGCTGATTGGCAGGAATTTCGACTTTTATGCGGGCGACGCCTTTGCCAAGGAAAAAATAACAGCCTTTGTCAATCCTACCAAAGGCCACAAATTTATGTCGGTTACCTGGGGCGGAATGATTGGCGTGGTGTCGGGGATGAACGACCAAGGGCTTACGGTTACCATCAACGCTGGAAAATCGGAAATTCCCTTGGTGGCCAAAACGCCCATTTCCATCGTAACGCGTGAGATTTTGCAATATGCTTCCACTATTGACGAAGCAATAGCCATTGCCAAAAAGCGACAGGTTTTCGTTTCCGAAGCCATTTTCGTGGGTAGCGCAACCGATAAAAAGGCGGTGCTTATCGAGGTGTCGCCAGATAACTTTGGCGTTTATGAAGTTCCCAACACGGCAGATGAACTTATCTGCAGCAACCACTTCCAGAGCGATGCCTATAAGCATGATGAACGGAATATACAATGGATTGAAGAAAGCCATTCAATGTACCGTTTCCGGCGAATGGAGGAGCTTATTTCCGAAGAAAACAAAATAGATGTGGATGATGCCGTGGCCATTCTTCGGAACAAAAAAGGATTGGCCAACAAGTCAATCGGTTTCGGAAATGAAAAGGCCCTCAACCAACTGCTGGCTCATCACGGCATTGTTTTTAAGCCTGAAAGCAAGGAAGTTTGGGTTTCATCAAATCCCTACCAACTGGGCGAATTTGTTATGTACGATCTCGATGACGTTTTTAAAAACCGCGAAGGAAATCCGGCCACGCAAACCCTTTCCCGTTCAAATAAAAATATTCCCCAAGATCCATTCGTTCATAGCCAGGCGTATAAAGATTACGAAAAATACCGCGTGTTGGAACGGGAAGTGGAAGCGGCCATTGAAGATGAAGCGGCCATTCCTCCTCAAAAACTTGCGGAATTAAAACGGCTGAATCCTGAATACTGGAAAGCGTATTATTTAACCGGAAAGTATTACTTTGAAAAGAATTTTGATGCCGCCGCGAAAATTGCTTTTGAAAAGGCCTTGACCAAGGAGATTACCACCGTTCCGGATAGAGAGCGGATTGAAAACTATATTCAAAAATTGAAAAACTAACCCTGTGTCCCCTGTGTCTCTGTGGTTAACTTTACACCAAAAGGCGAGGAGGGACAAAGAAAAACCCGAAATGATCCCAGAAATAGAAAAAGCATCCCCTGTCCAAATCAAAACCTTTCAAGAGGAAAAACTAAAGGAAACCTTGCGTTATGTAAACGAAAATTCTCCTTTTTACAACCGCTTTCTGGCCGCCAACGATATAGACATTTCAGAAATCCAAACCTTGGAAGACCTCGGGAAACTGCCCCTTACCACCAAGGACCATCTGCAGCGGTTTAATGACGAATTTCTCTGCGTACCCAAAACGCAGCTCATTGATTACGTCACCACTTCGGGTACTTTGGGCGATCCCGTAACTTTTGCTTTGACCGATAAGGATCTGGAAAGGTTGGCCTATAATGAAGCCATTTCCTTTGCCTGCTGTGGGGTTTCAAAAAATGACACCTTACAGTTGATGACCACTATGGACCGTCGGTTTATGGCGGGGCTGGCCTATTTTTTGGGCGCGCGGAAATTGGGGGCCGGTATCATCCGTGTTGGCTCCGGCATCCCCGAGCTGCAATGGGATTCCATCAAAAAATTCAATCCCACCTATTTGATTACCGTGCCCTCCTTCCTTTTAAAATTGATTGAGTATGCCAAGCAGCAACAGATCGATTTAAAAAGCACCGGTGTCAAGGCCGCCATCTGTATTGGCGAGCCCATCCGCGAGCAGGATTTTTCGCTGAACGTGCTGTCGCAAAAAATAAAAAAGGATTGGGATATCGGGCTGTTTTCTACCTATGCTTCTACCGAGATGAGCACGGCCTTCAACGAATGCGAAATGCACAATGGCGGCCACCATCACCCCGAGCTTATCATTGCCGAAATTCTGGATGACAATAATTTGCCGGTTTCTGAAGGCGAGGTGGGCGAGCTGACCATCACCACTTTGGGCGTTGAGGCCATGCCGTTGCTGCGTTTTAAAACGGGCGATATGGTGCAAGCCTACCAGAAGCCGTGTAAATGTGGCCGAAATACCCTGCGTTTGGGGCCGGTGGTGGGCCGTAAAAAGCAGATGATTAAATACAAGGGTACCACACTCTATCCGCCGGCGATGTACAATATTCTGAATGATTTTGCCGAAGTGGAAAGCTATGTGATCGAGATCTTCCACAATGAGTTGGGCACTGATGAGATTTTGATAAAAATTGCTTCTCCAACCGTTTCAGAAGAATTGTTGCTGGACATAAAAGACCATTTCCGCGCCAAGCTGCGGGTGGCCCCCAGGATTGAATTTGCACCTTCGGAAGCGATAAACGCGCTCCGTTTTCCCGCTATGAGCCGAAAACCCCTTAGCCTGATAGACCATCGAAAATAGGAATGTTGGCAGCCGGCTTTAACCACGTCGCTCCTTCTAAAGTTAATGGGTGTAAAATGAAACGGGAAGGTTCAGCAAGTAAGAAAATCCTGAACTTCCGCTTTTGTCGAAAGCCATAAAATGGTTTCAATGATGATTTGAAAATGGGCTGCACCATCAAAATTTGGGATGATGGCATGTTTTTGGTTCGGTTATTGTTTTAATTATGGCTAAAATGGTTACATTAGTAACCTTAAAAAAAATAAAACGTAAAACAATGAAAAACCTACTAACAGTATTTGCATTTGTGGCCACCTTCTTTTTGGGCCTACAAACCAGCGAGGCACAACACTTGTCTCAAGATAAGAACCGGCCGGAAGTAATTGCCAAAACAGAAACTGCCCAATTGACCGAAACCCTCGGTTTGAGCGGGGACCAAAGCCGTGCAGTATTCCGGGCACTTGTGGCAAAAGAAGTGGGCTATCAGAAAAACGTAGAAGGCAAGGACGCCAATAGCGCGGCCGTGGTAGCCGAAAAGGAAAAACTGGATAACCAGTTAAGGGAATCCATGAAGAAAATACTTGACGATAGCCAATATGCCGAATGGTTAAAGGCCAACGATTAGTGATTAAAAATGAATTGTTGAATAAAGAAAACCCTTCCGAAGATTCGGAAGGGTTTTTTTGTTTTTCATAAGCGGAAGCCAGGCTTCGTTGGGATTAAAAATTGTCTAACCTTAGTTGAGGTTTTTGGCCACTTTTCCGGCAGCTTTAATGGTGGCGTCAAGATCTTCCTGGCTTAAGGCATCGCACAAAAACCAGGTTTCAAAGGCACTTGGAGCAATATAAACACCTTCTTCCAACATACCGTGGAAGAAATTTTTAAAATTCTCGTTGTTGGCTTCGGCGGCCGAGGCAAAATTGGTCACGGGTTTTTCAGAGAAATGTACAGAAATCATCGAGCCCACTCGATTGATTGTAAACTTGATTCCTTCCGAAGCGAGGGCTTTCTGCAGACCATTATGGAGATATTCCGTCTTTTGGTTAATGGATTCAAATACATTTCGGTTTTTGTCCAATTCTTTAAGCATGGCCAAACCTGCGGCCATGGCCAAAGGGTTGCCACTCAGTGTACCGGCTTGGTAAACAGGGCCTGTTGGTGCCAGATGGTCCATAATTTCCTGGCGTGCCGCAAAAGCTCCCACGGGCAGGCCGCCACCTATAACCTTGCCGAAGGTTACGATATCTGCCCTTACCCCAAACAATTCCTGTGCTCCCCCAACTGCCAGCCGAAAGCCGGTCATGACCTCATCAAAAATCAAGAGGATGCCGTTTTGGTCGCAAAGTTTCCGAAGGCCCTGTAAAAATCCGTCTGCTGGGGGAATGCATCCCATATTGCCCGCAACAGGTTCCAGGATGATGCAGGCAATTTCGTTTTTGTTGGCCTCGATGACTTCTTCCACATTTTTTAGGTCATTGTAAGTGGCGAGTAGGGTATCTTTTGCAGTTCCTTGGGTCACGCCCGGGCTGTTGGGGCTGCCAAAAGTAATGGCCCCACTGCCGGCGGCGATGAGAAAAGAGTCGCTATGCCCGTGGTAGCAGCCTGCAAATTTGATAATCTTGTCCTTGCCGGTAAAACCCCTGGCCAGCCGCACCGCACTCATACAGGCCTCGGTTCCGCTGTTTACAAAGCGTATTTTGTCAATATTTGGAACCATGGAAACGGCCAGCGAGGCTATTTCGGTCTCTATTTCGGTGGGCATTCCGAAAGAGGTTCCTTTTTTGGCTTTGTCGACAATGGCACTTACAACGGGCGCATGGGCATGGCCCAGGATCATGGGCCCCCAGGAGTTTATATAATCTATGAGTTTGTTACCGTCAACGTCATAAAGATAGGCGCCTTGGGCGCGTTCAACGAATATTGGTGTCCCGCCCACCGCATTGAAGGCGCGCACGGGTGAGTTTACCCCTCCGGGAAGCACCTCTTGGGCCTCCTTAAATAGGGCACTGCTTCTTTGATATTTCATGCTGTTCAAAAATTTTATTGTAGATTTTTTAAAAGGAAACTATGGCCACATCCTATCGTGGATCTATGGGATGCAGATAAAGCACCTGGCCCACTGAAATGATGTTGTCCTGAAGACCATTGTAGGATTTGAGCGTTTCCACCGTGAGATTGAAACGGCGCGAAATACTGTAGAGCGTGTCGCCAGCCTGCACCGAATAGGTTTTTATGGCGCCTACTTCGCTTCTTGGTTTCCCCAATACTTCTTCATCATATCTGTGCAATTGGTACCTTTCTATAATGCTTATCAGTTTGTCGGGATATTTGGGGTCTGTGGCATAGCCTGCCTTCCGAAGTCCTTTGGCCCATCCCTTATAATCGTCCTTCCGAAGCTTGAAAAGATCGGCATACCGGCTGCGCTGGGTAAGAAAAAGGGAATGGTCTCTATAGGAATACTTCGGGTCAGTATACTTTCTGAAACATTCGCCCCGCTCATCATCATCGTGATAGACGCTTTCGCCCTGCCAACCTCTGTGGCATTTTATACCGAAATGGTTATTGGCCTTTTTTGTAAGCTCGCCCGCACCAGCCCCGCTTTCCAGAATACCCTGTGCCAGGGTAATGCTCGCTGGAATGCCATATTGTACCATCTCTTCCTGTGAGATGGCGGCGTACTCTTTTATATAGTTGTTTACGCGCTCGCTATAAGTTACGTTTACAGGCACTTCGAGTACCTCTGGGGTCTCGGCCCGGGTGTCTTTTTCCCTTACTTCCGGATGTACCTTTACCACGCGTTCACTTCGGTGTTTTTTATGGTATTTAACGGTACTCTTTTTTGATTTGCAACCGGTAAGGCATACGGTGCAGATAAGAAGAAGCGTAACTATTCTGCCAATCATTTTATTCAATTATGGGTAGGTTTTTCTTTTCCAAAATACGGTTCATGCCGGCTATGCCCTGCAGTCCTCCCGTATGGACCGCAAAAATACGGCTATTTTCCTTCAAATCCCCATTTTTCATCATCTCCATGAGGCCGTACATCATTTTTCCGGTATAGACGGGATCAAGGGGTATTCCGGTTTTTTGCTTAAATGCATTAATAAAACGTATTAAATCAATATCTATTTTGCCATATCCACCAAAAGAGTATTTATCGATAATCCGGTAATTGGTTCGGGCTGTATATTTTTCGATCACTGAGTTTTGGAAGGTGCCTTTTAAGGCAGAAAAACCCAAAACCGTCTGTTGGTCTGTTGATGCCCTTACCATTCCGGCCATGGTGCCGCCCGTACCCACGGGAACGCAAAGCACATCATACTGGGTGGTGGATGAACCCAGGATTTCCTCACACCCCTTGACAGCGAGCTCATTGGTGCCCCCTTCGGGCAAAAGGTAGAACCTTCCAAATTTTGAACGGAGGTTGTCCAGAAACTCCACTTGGTCCTTTTGCCGATAAAGCTCGCGCGAAATAAAATGCAACTGCATACCGCATTTACGGGCGAAGGATAGGGTGGGATTGCTACCAGCCTTTGAGGCGATTTCTTCCCCCCGAATAACGCCAATGGTTTGGAAACCAGTTTCCAAACCTGCCGCAGCCACTGCCGAAATATGGTTGGAATAGGCACCGCCAAATGTAAGAATTGTGTGGTGCTGCTGTTTGGTGGCTTCCCGAAGATTGTATTTTGTTTTTCTGAATTTATTCCCGGAAACCACAGGATGTATCAGGTAATCACACTGTAAATTTAAGCTATAACCTTTTATGCCAAAGCTTTGCAGCTCTATGGTCTGCGATTTTACCGCAAAATTTGACTGAAGGAAATCCATGGTTGCAAAGGTAAATTATATCTACGGGAAAGGCGAGGGATTGTGATTGAACAGATGGAATTAGCGATAAAATATTTTGTAGGAATTCAAATCGGATTTTTAACACTTAAAATACTATAAATGTGTATTTTATGGTTAAAAATTAGCAAATTCTCCAATTTATTTATTATAATTGTACCATATTTTCAATAGCCCCAAATTATGAAAAAATACCTACACCTTAAATGGGCACCTATTTGTGCCTTTTTTCTACTATCGCTATTTAACTTACACGCCCAAGTGGGTATCGGCACCACCACACCTCATGGTTCCGCTTTACTCGATATTGACGATAGTACAGGCTCTAAAGGCCTTTTGATTCCGAGGGTGGCGCTTACGGCTACCAACCTTAGTGCTCCGGTAACTCCGGCTCCTTTGACAAGCCTGCTGGTTTATAATACGGCCACTTCCGGATCGGGGGCTACGCGGGTAACTCCCGGCTATTACTACTGGGCGGGGAGCCGTTGGTATGCTATGGATGGCACCAATGGCAAAGATTGGTCGCTCCTGGGCAATTACGGCACCAATCCTTCAACCAATTTCTTGGGAACCATTGACGCGCAGGATCTCGTTTTCAGAACCAATAATGCAGAGCGAATGCGGTTCGCGGCAACGGGCAACGCGGGGATCAATAACGCGCCCTATGGCAACGTAAAACTGAATATTGAAAGTGATAATTTGGATTATGGGCTTTTGGTAAACTCCAACGGCAGTTCGGGGTCGGCCATCCTTGGCCAACAAGCTGGTGATGGTGATGCGGTTTCGGGACAAAACAATGGCACCGGAGTTGGTGTATATGGCAATGCCGTCCAAAACTACGGGGTCTTGGGGGTTACGGGATATACAGGAGGTAGCTTCCTAACCGCTGGCAGCGTAGGAATCGGTTCTGGTGCCAACAATGCCAATGGCATGATTGCTGCCACTGTTAATGAAGCTACCAGTCAATTAAGTGTGGCCATAAGGGCCATTAGCGGCGGAACCACATCAATATCCAACTCAGCCTATACCAATGTGGGGGTTAATACCAACTCAAAACAGTTGGGACTGTACTCCATGACCGAGGGCCCGATTGATGATGGGGGGCTTAACAGATTGGAGAGTGCAATGTTCCACACCAATTATTCCGGCAGCGTAATTGATGCTGACGGTCGTGATCCCATAGCAAAATTAGCCGGTTATGCTGGTAATATTACCATAAACACACCAAGCGGAAATGTGAGCGGTCGCACTTATTACGGTGGGTACTTCTATAGTGGTGGCGGAAACGGAAGTAATGCCTCCTATGCCTATGCTGGAGCCCGGGTGGGATCTACCAATTACAAAATCGTTGGCAATGGCGCGGTTTCAACCATCGTGGAGGGAGCTACCGGAAACGATTCCAAAAAAATCATGTTTGCCCCAGAGGCCCCGGAAGTGCTGTTGGAAGATTACGGTACTGGCCGCTTGGTAAACGGTACGGCCGCCATAACCATTGATCCAATTTTTGCAAGAAATATTGATGTGAACCCTGCACGGCCCTTAAAAGTATTTATCCAGTTGGAAGGTGATTGCAATGGGGTGTATGTCACCAATAAATCGGCCAATGGTTTTACCGTAAGGGAATTGCAAAACGGCCGCGCCAATGTACCCTTTTCTTGGCATATTGTAGGCAACCGCAAGGACGATGTGGGCCGCAATGGGAGTGAGGGATCGGTATATGCCAGCCTTAGGTTTCCCGATGCTCCCGGACCCATGGAGCTAAAACCCGGTATTGCCCACCAAATTGCTCCCCAAAAAATGACACCATCAACATTCTCCACCCTTTCCAAGGATGAGTGATTCTTCCTATCCCCAATATTTAAAAAAAACCGCCAAAAATTTTGGCGGTTTTTTTAAGGTAATTGGATTGTGATGGGGTATTCAAAATTCAGTATCATTATTTTCTATTTGGAAACTTGTTTAGTACAAAATCAGGGGTTTTGATATTCCGAAGGGGCGCTGCCAAATTGCTTCTTAAAGCATTTTGTAAAATACGACGGATCGTTAAAGCCCACGGCATAGGCGACTTCCGATATAGTCAAATTTTTGTTTTTTAAGGTGTGGAGCGCCAACTTAAGGCGTTGTGTCCTTATAAATTCGGTGGCCGTATAGCCTGTTAAAGCCTTGAGTTTTCGGTACAGCTGCATGCGGCTCAGGTTCATGGCCATGGCAAATTCTTCAGTAGAAAAATCGGGATCGGTGAGGTGATGGTCGAGTGTTTTCTGTAATTGTTCGAGAAATTTTTCATCCTGGCAAGAAAAGGCAAGTTCTTTTGGAGTGAGTAGGTTTTCCTGTGCAAAACGCTGTTGCAGCTTTCGTCTGGTCTCAATTAAATTTGCTGCTGTTGCCCGTAGCAGTGGTGGGTTGAAAGGCTTGGTAACATAGGCGTCGGCCCCAATTCCCATACCTTCCAGTTTTGCGGTCACCTCACTCTTGGCCGTGAGCAAAATGATGGGGATATGTGAGGTTACCGCGTGTTGTTTCAGCCTTCTGGTAAGGCTAAATCCATCTTCCTTGGGCATCATCACATCGCTTATCACAATATCTGGTACCTGCTCCAGAGCCAGGTCAAATCCTTCTTTTCCGTCGCTGGCACATAACACTTCGCAAATGTTTGAAAAAATGGATTTTATATAGCTACACATATCCTCATTGTCATCCACAACGAGCAGGATGGGGGCATCACTGGCATCTGGCGATTTGTTGCGGTTGAAATCCGCAGGGGGTATAACTTTTTTGCCCTCCCCAATTTCGGCCGAAAATAGTTCGTTTTCGGAATAATTATGTTTGGAGGTGGGGAATTTCAGTGTGAGCTCGGTATAACCATCCTTAGCGCTGGTCATCCATATAGTGCCGTGGTGCAGTTCTATGAGCTGTTTGGCCATAGACAGCCCCATTTCGGTATTGGATAGCACGCTATTGGCTGAGGAATATTTGTCAAAAATCTTTGTTAGGGCTTTTGCAGAAATATATTTCCCTGTAAATGCTATCTTAATTTTGAATCCGTCGGTTTCCCGAAGGCCTTCAAACCGGATATTCCCATTTTCCGGAGTGTTTATTACGCTGTATTGCAATAGGTTTTCAAGAATGCGCTCTATAATCTGGCTATCAAACCAGTCCAGGATTTCGTCCTTTTCCATCTCAATTTTATAGGAAATGTTTTTATCAAGACAAACGCCGCGGAAATCCTGTGCTACACCCATGACAAATTGGGTTAAATTGCTTTCTTGGGCTTGAAGGGAAAGGTTATTGCTTTCCAGTTTTGACAACCACAGCAGATGATCAACCAGCCCTTCCAGCTTTTGCGTACTTTGTAGGGCAAGAGTTAGGGTGCTGCGATCGTGAGTGGGCAAATTTCCTCGAGCCAGCCAATCTTCCAAGGGTCCTTTTATAAGGGTCAATGGGGTTCGGAACTCGTGGGATATATTGGCAAAGAAGGTTGATTTGGCTTTGTTCAGCTCCTCGAGGCGCTTGTTGGTTTTTCGCCTCGATTTATATTGGAAAAACAAAACGAGTAGAAAAGTAGCCAAAAGCAGCAAGCTGCCCAGATAAATGAAGGGCTCGTTTTTCTGCTGTTGCACTGACAATTGCCTTTGGGCTGCCAGCAATGCTATCTGTTGGTTCTTTCTCTCGTTTTGGAACTTGGTTTCCAGGTGGCGGGTAAGCTCATTATTGGCTTTTTTTACCAACTCGCGTTTGGTTTCATATGCTTTTTGGTAAAAGAGGTAGGCATTTTTATAGTCGTCCAGCTCGGCGTGGCAAAGGGCCATGCCTTCCATAAGATAAATATAGCGGTCGCTAAGGTTCAGTTGTATGCTGTCATATACCTTCTGCGCTTTTTTGAACTGCACCAAAGCGTTCCGGCAGTCGTTTTTGCGTTTCCTGAAAAATGTGCCATAAGCCGTGAGCAAACTGGCCAATTGTTCGGGGTTGTTTTGTTTTTCCAGATATGCAATGCCTTCCTTCAGCATATTGCCGGCCTCGTCATATTGGTGAATGGCGTAATAATAGTTCATATAGACCAGATATGCGCGGGCCATCTTATCGGTGTTGTTCTGCTGTTTGTAATAGGCCAAGGCCAGGTCAACATATTTTTTGGCTTCGGGATAATTTCCAATCAGGCCCTTCATATTGGCAAGCCGCAGGTAAATATCATGGGTCAGTTTCTCAGATTTTATTTGCCTGGCCATTTCAAGGGCTTCCAGCTGCAGCTTGTGGGCTTCTTCCACACCTTCATGCGTGAAGGTGGTGCGTTGTATTTCAGATCGCGCCAACAGGGCGCGCACCACCGTTTCATCCACATAATTTTTCTTCCGCGAAAGCGAATCCACTATTAGAAAAAAAGGTTGAGCGCTGCCCATTTCCCTGTTCTCATACAGGGTTTTGCCTTTGGTATAAAACACTTCTGCCAAAAGTCTTGGATTGTTGAGTTTTTTAGCCTTTTGCTTTGCCAATTGATAATAGTAGTCCTGCTTTTCGGCGTTTGTGAAGTTGGTAATATATAGTAGGCTAATGGCACTTTTTGCGATGAGGGAATCGTTGCGTTGGGCCCTAAAAAGGGCAAGGCCCCGGGAAGCCAGGCTATAGGCACTGTCCCATTTTTTTTGCGAACTGTATTCCTCAGCTTTTTCAAGAAGCTGTAACCCACGGACGAACTGTTGGGATTGTACCGAAACCCCAGTAAAAATCAATAGGAGGAGCCATAGCGTTCTTTTCACTATTAAGAGGAGAAATGAAATTGACACTACAATGTAGGGAAATTATGGCGTTCCTCTTTTATTTTTTGAAGCAGAAGTTGTTAAAATACAGCAAGTTGGTATTCCGAAGGTCAATTTTAAAAGGAATATAATATCACGCTGTGGCTATCGCCCTTGGTTGAAAGGTTAATAACATTGTTTCCGCTAGCGGGTGCAATTGAGGCTTCACTGCTACCATAAATAGGAAACCCAGCGAGAAGTTGGGCATTGGTATCAAAGACATATACCTTCTTTTCCTGGGTTTCGGTCAAGGTGATATAGGTTTTTCTATGTATTTTAAAAATCCTCGGCTTGCTATAAATGCCCAATGGCAGGCTGGCCATTTTACCGTCTATCCGCAATAGGTTGCCGTCTAGGGTGGCCTTGGTGCCGCCGTTGATGGCAAACCAGTAATTTGCACCTACCTCCAGTTTTTGAGAGGTCACCTTGCCGTTTTGGTCTATGCGCTCCTTGGTGTTTTCCGTGGTTATTATCACAAAAGTCCCATCTTCATCAACAATGGGGACCTCAGAAAAATGGAAAGATTTGCCTACGGTCACCCGTGGTTTTCCCACACGGCTTAAAATATTGAGTTTCCCGTTTTCCTCGGCGATCACTATATAATCTTTATTGCCCATGCGTATATGAACGGGCGGCTGTACAATGGAGCTCTTGGTTTTTTTGAAGCCGAAGCCTTTTACCGTTTTCCCAAACTTGTCGTACATAAGCACCTCCTTATCCTGTACCACCACCAAACGGTAATTGTGATTATTGTCGTAATCAAAAACGGAAAGCGGCTGGGTTACCTCGTCCCTGAATTTTATTGGGAAACCCTTGGCGTACCTGCCATGATAGTCTAAAATATGAAGCCCCTTTGCCGTAACAAAAGCCAAGTGGCCGTTTCCGGAAATCTCAATGTGCTGAACGGTTCCCAAAATGGGGGAGTCCAAGGTTTTGGTCCAAAGTATCTTGCCGTTCTGCGAAATAAAATAGAGTTTGTTGGCAATATCCTGCACGGTTATATAGCTTCCCTGGCCCTCACTGTTTTCCACCAGTTGGGGATTGCCCATCAAGGCATTGTCCAGCTTAAGGCTAAAGCGTTCCGAAACCTCCCCGGCCACATCTCTCGCGGCGGCGCCGGCTTCCCTACAACTGAAATTGACGTGGGCGAAGTTGCGGTCAAAGCTAAACTGAAGCGCAATTAAAGGATAATTCTCCAACCGAACATCCTGTACTTCCCGTTGGGTGTTTTTTGGGAAAAAACCTGCCAAAAAACTGGGGAAGTTCCCGTTCATTCCGTAAACCACGAGGGAAGACGCCGTACTAAGGTCCTGGGTTGAATTTTCATAAAAAGCCGTATTGGCCAGTGTTTTATTGTTTTGGAAATCGCTGATGAGCTGTTGGGCACTAGCTTCGGTTGGAGCAAAGACGAAGAAATTCTCGAGTTGGAAAACATATTCCGCCTTGCCGGAATTGATTAATGGCGCAAAGGTATTTTTGAACAGTTCGGGCTTGCTAAAACGGCTTATTTCCACCTCCCGAAAGCGGTTTTCCCGGGTCACAAAAGGTGCCAGGGCATCTTGGGTCATTTGGGCATCTATGCTTTTTAGGAAAAAGACAGTGTCGGTTTCCATCTGTATTTCGCCTATTTCGCTTGCAGATCCGAAAATTCCCGTTGGAGGTGCCGCTGGTTTCTGCCTCCGGAAGCCACGGAGCTTGTTTTGGAGTTTCTCGGCGTCGTTAAAGGTAAGGCTCAACCCGCCTTTTGCACTTGCGGGAATAATGGCCGGGGCGGCGTTTTGTTGGGGCACCTGCCCTTCAAATACGTTCAGCAGCTGCGGAATGCTGTCGGTTGCCAGACTGATACCCGTAGCGGTGAGCGACTCTGGCGCTATTTTTACATCGAGGGCGCTCCAAGTGGTAAAGTTTATTTGGGTAGAATCGTTCATGTACAGGTTCCTGCCACGAATGATGGCCGAAAATTCACCAGCGGTGGGAAGGGTAAATACCTTTTTGAAAGTGGTATCCCTTTCCGTTTGGCCGTTGGCCACATCCAGTAAAATTTGTTGGGAAGACGAAAGAACAAAAACACTGTCTATCACGGCGGAATAGGCAATTTCCTTCCCTAAGGTAATGCGTTGGATGCTCTGCTTGTCGAGCTGTAAGGTTTCCACGGTTTTATCCTTTATCGAATCCAATTGAAAAAGGTTTTCGGTCTGCCGCGTGATAAAGGTGTAGCCAGTGAGCGAATCGTTTATCGGGTTAATGCATAGCAGGCTTGGCGCGCTGGGGTCGAGATTTTTGAAAATGGTATTTTTTTCGGCAAAAAACGAATGCGCCGCTGTGCCATCAAATTCAGGAAAGAGCGAGTTTGATGCCAGATTGTTTCTGAGAGCATTAAAATCTGATATTTTAAGTACCACGCGAGGATTCTCGGGCACGTAATCCATCAGTGTCCCGGTTTTCTTCGGCTTGGGTTCACAGCCCACAAAAATGGAGGTGATAACAAGCAGGGTGCAGGCCGCTGTATTTCGCAGGAATTTTCGCATAACACAAAAATAGCAAGTATAACCGATGCTTGGGCGGGGTGGGCAAATAGTTTATTGACGGGTTTTCAACAGTAGTCAAATTTTTTGCAATTTCTTAAAAAAGAAAGACGGACATACAAAATATCATAAAATCAACAAAAATCGAGCGAAATTGGTTCGGGAAGCAGCCTGAAACTCTTCCGGTGAAAAATGGTAGTGCCGTGGTTGCGGATGGCCAAACGGTGCTCTGCGGTAGGGTAACCCTTGTTCTGTTTCCAGTTGTATTGGGGATAGTGGCGGTGCAATCCTGCCATAAACTCGTCGCGGTAGGTTTTTGCCAGGATGGAGGCAGCGGCAATGTGCAGGAATTTACCATCGCCCTTTACCACACATTCAAACGGTGTTTTTTTAAAGGGTTTAAACCGGTTTCCGTCCACGGCAATAAATTGGGGGGTGCTTGACAGCCCTGCAATGGCGCGGTGCATAGCCAAAATGGAAGCATTGAGGATATTTATCCTGTCAATCTCGTCCATCATTACGTGTACCACCTTATAGCAGATGGCCTCCTGCTCAATAATGGTGCGAAGCTCCCTACGTTTTTTTTCCGGAATTTGCTTGCTGTCGTTCAAAAAAGGATGCCTAAAATCATCGGGCAAAAGTACTGCGGCTGCCGTTACGGGCCCGGCCAAGCAGCCGCGGCCTGCCTCGTCGGTGCCACATTCCAGCAAATGTTTGTTGATTTTAAGCTTCAGCATAAGGCCTCAAAATTCCAAAAAAATTAAACCATCTTCAAAAAAAGTAACGTCAAATTTCCCGGGAAATTGAATGGCCTTATTTTGAATTTTGGATTTCCATTTTTGGATTTTCCACAAAACCTGCCCGCCCCGCGGGCGGGTTTGGATTTTGCCATCTACCATTTTCCTTCATCCCAATTAAAACAAAAATAAATTACCTTTGCCCGAAAGCATGCTGTAAAGAATGAAAAAAACACTTTTGCTCCTTCTCGTTATTTGTACCACGGCAACTGTGTTTTCGCAAGTTTCCAATGCAAAAAGGGAAAAGCCGCCCATTGATTATTACAAGATAATTTCGGCAGAGCGTGACACTACTTATGTTGATACTACGCTTTCCATTCAGAAAATGTACAAATTCAACTATTTGAGGCGCGACCCGTTTGAGCTGCTTCAGTTTTCCAACGTAGGGCAAACCTACAATTCGTTGGCATATACTTTTGACAGGCTGAATTTAAAGCCGCTTTTTGCCGCCCAATCGCACCATTTCAATTATAAGGAAATTGGTGATGTAAATTATTTTAACGTGCCCACGCCATTGACTGAACTATACTTTAAGACGGCTTACGAGCAAGGCCAGCAGCTCGATGCTTTTTTTACGGTAAACACCTCGCCCCAGTTCAATTTTTCCATTGGCTATAAGGGTGTGCGTTCGTTGGGAAAATATCAACATATCTTGACCAGCACCGGCAATTTCCTGTTTACGGCCAACTACCACACCAAAAGCAAGCGCTATGTGGCCCGCGCCCACGTGGCGGCACAGGATATCTATAACCAGGAAAACGGAGGGCTTACGGCCAATTCCCTCCGGCTTTTTGTGACCGATGATCCCGAATTCCGCGATCGGGGCCGGTTGGACGTGAAATTTGAAGATGCCGAAAACAAGTTGGAAGGGCTCCGCTTTTACGGCGACCATTATTACGAACTGCTAAGCCGCCGCGATAGTACCGCTTATTCAGTGCTTACCCTTGGCAATGCCGTAAGTTTTGAGAATAAATTTTATCGTTATAACCAAGGGAAGGCCTTTGCCGGCTTTGGCCCTGCCTACAACGCCACACAGCTGGAGACCAAGACCACTTTGGACGATTTCAACGTAAAGGCCTATGCCGATTTTGACAATTCCCTGCTGGGAAAAATAATTGCCTGGGCCGGATACAACACTTTTAATTATGGCTACAATTCTGTCTTGATACTCGATTCACAACGCATTCCCAATAGGATCAAAGGGAATATTATCGAAGCGGGCGCGGCTTATGAAAAGGAATACCGCGGGTTTAAACTAAGCGGAAAAGGCGCCATAAACGTGGCCGGCGATTTTGACGGCAATTATCTGCAGGGGGCAGCCTCGTATGATTTGAATGAAGATTATAATGCGGAAGCTTCCATAACCGTGCATTCGGTGGCACCGAACTTCAACTTTTTGCTGTACCAGAGCGATTACAAAAACTACAACTGGAAGACCGAGCTCGACAACGTCAAGACACAGGAACTTAAATTTCAGATAAATACCCGAAAATTTGGAAAGGCGTCTGTAAGCTACACAGGAATTGACGATTACGCCTACTTCGGAATAAAGGAAAACGACAGCACGCCTTTGCCATTGCAGGCTTCGGAACGGGTCAATTATTTAAAAGTTAAGGTTGAAAAAGAATTCAAATATGGGCATTTCGGATTGGAAAATACCGTGATGTACCAGCAGCTGTTAAGTGGCGAAACGGTTTTTAACGTACCACAACTCATCACGAGAAACACGTTTTATTTTGAGGACCATTGGTTTAAACGGGCGTTGTTTTTACAAATGGGCGTTGGCTTTAAGTATTTTACCAAATACAATATGGATGCTTACGACCCAGTGTTGGCGGAGTTTTATGTGCAGAACGAGCAGGAATTGGGCGGTTTTCCGTTGGTGGACATTTTCTTTAATGCGAAAATTCGGCAGACGCGTATTTTCTTTATTTACGAAAATTTCACCGCCCTCTTTGGCAGTAAAAATGATTACTTCTCGGCTCCGGGCTATCCCTATCGCGATAATGTGCTGCGGTTTGGGTTGGTTTGGAATTTCTTCTTATGAGGAAAGCGAAATAAGCTCTCAATTATAATATTCCAAAAAAAGAAAACCCTTCCTATGCCAAAACGCAAGAAGGGTTATTTTTTGCCCAGCCTAAAGCCATATTTCCATCAATCCCTCAAAAGCCCTCTCGAGATAACGATCTTCTGAATTTCTGAAGTGCCTTCGTAAATCTGGGTAATTTTTGCATCGCGCATCAAACGTTCCACGTGATATTCCTTTACGTAGCCATTTCCGCCATGCACTTGTACCGCTTCAACGGTTACGTCCATCGCTACTTGACTGGCATATAATTTTGCCATGGCGCCACTCATATCATAATTGTTGCCTTGGTCTTTGTCCCAAGCAGCTTTCATCACCAAGTGGCGGGCTGCTTCAATACTGGTGTGCATATCGGCAAGTTTAAAGGCGATGGCCTGGTGGTTGCAGATTTCGGTGCCAAAAGCCTTGCGCACTTTGCTGTATTCACGCGCCAAATCGTAGGCTCCAGCGGCAATTCCCAAAGCTTGGGCGGCGATGCCGATACGGCCGCCCGAAAGGGTTTTCATGGCAAAGGTAAAGCCGAAACCGTCTTCGCCAATGCGGTTTTCCTTCGGAACCTTTACATCATTGAATATCAGGGAATGGGTGTCACTGCCACGGATGCCCAACTTGTCTTCCTTGGGGCCGATCTCAAAACCTTCCCAGCCTTTCTCAACGATAAAGGCGTTGATGCCGTGGTGTTTTTTCTCCTTGTCGGTCTGGGCGATGACCAAATAATAATCGGCCGTTCCTCCGTTGGTAATCCAGTTTTTGGTACCGTTAAGCACATAATGGTCGCCTTTGTCAATGGCCGTAGTGCGCTGTGAAGTAGCGTCGCTGCCCGCTTCGGGCTCGCTAAGGCAGAAAGCACCCAGTTTTTCGCCAGTGGCCAGTTTGGTAAGGTATTTTTGTTTTTGCTCTTCGGTACCGTATTTTTCAAGTCCGTAGCAAACCAGTGAGTTGTTCACGGAAACGATTACGGAGCAGGAAGCGTCAATCTTGCTGAGTTCCTCCATTACCAGTACATAGCTCACGGTGTCCATCCCGCCGCCGCCGTATTTGGGATCTACCATCATCCCGAGAAAGCCGAGCTCGGCCATTTTCTTGACTTGTTCGGTTGGGAATTTCTGGTGGGTATCGCGTTCAATAACGCCCGGAAGCAGTTCGGTACGGGCAAAGTCGCGCGCGGCGTCGCGAATCATCTTGTGTTCTTCGGATAGACTGAAATCCATAAGCTTGTTGTAAGTAGAGGTTAATTTAAATAAAGAATGGGCAAAGGTACTTATAAAATGGAAATTCCAAAACCCAAATTCCAAAACCCAAACCTGCCTGCGGCAGGCTGGTTCCAAAACCCAAATCCCAAAAGGGTTCAGCCCTAAAATTTATCGTTTATTTGGTATTTGTAGCTTGTAATTTGGAATTTTTCAAAACATCATTAGTATCTTTAAACTTATAATATTCATAAAAAGTTGAAAAAGAACAAATATCATATCATTGGCGTAATGAGCGGCACCTCGCTGGATGGGATTGATCTGGTAGAAATTGTTTTCACTTATTTCGAATCAAAGTGGAACTTTGAAATCATCACTACCGAAACCGTGCCCTATTCCTCCTTCTGGAAAAACGAGCTTCGCGAAGCTGTTTCCTATTCCAGGGAACAACTCGAGCGGCTTGATTTTAAGTACACCGAGAAACTCTCCGAGGAAATTTCGGCCTTTATTAAACGGCACAACATTTTGGGAATTGATGCCGTTTGCAGCCACGGCCATACCGTTTTGCACCAGCCCGAACGGGGGTTTACCTACCAGATTGGCAACCTTCCCCGGCTTTCAAAATTGCTTGGCCAAACGGTGGTCTGCGATTTTCGGGTGCAGGACGTGCAATTTGGGGGCCAGGGTGCTCCCTTAGTGCCTATCGGTGATAGGTTGCTTTTTGGGGAATATGATTGTTGTTTGAATTTGGGCGGCTTTGCCAATGTATCTTTTGAAAAAAATGGAGAGCGCATCGCTTTCGACATTTGCCCCGTAAACATCGTGCTGAACCGCTATGCCGAAAAACTGGGGAATGATTTTGATAAAGGTGGCAATCTGGCCGCTTCCGGAAAACTTGACCCCGCTCTTTTGGAAAAATTGAATGCCTTGCACTATTATTCGGAAGAACCTCCCAAATCCCTTGGGCTGGAATGGGTGAGGAAACATATTTTTCCCCTTTTGGATGCTTCCGATAATTCTTCCGAAAATATTTTGCGCACCTTTACCGAACATATTGCCACCCAGCTCGCCCAGCAATTCTCCAAGGGGCGAGTACTGGTAACGGGTGGCGGCGCTTACAATTCTTTTTTGATCGAAAGATTGGAAAAGCTGGCTTCGGTTGAGGTTGTTATTCCTTCCCCCGAAATTGTAGAATACAAAGAGGCCTTGATTTTTGGACTGTTGGGCGTACTGAAACTTCGGGAGGAGGTGAATTGTTTGGCGAGTGTCACGGGTGCGGAACGGGACCATACTTCGGGCAGGGTCTATTTACCTTGATTGAAAGGCGGGGTTTGTTGCGGATGTTCATTTGCCAAATCCCAGATTATTCTAGGATAAAAGCTTTTTTTTTACCTTAGTAAAAGATTGATGCAAATACTTTATACACATGAAAAAGATAATCTACTTGTTTTTACTATTGCCTATTCTAGCTGCCTGCAGCAAGAGCGATAGGCCCGAGGCGGAAAACTCCCTTATCGGAAAATGGAAGGCAGAGGCATTTGTGGGTAGCGACGGCGCAAACCGCATTGTTACACCCATTGAAAATGGCCAGACAATAATTTTAAAAGAAGACAACACCTTTGACGTGGTGGACAGCCAAATGGCATGTGTCTCTGGAAATTATTCGGTCACGGAAAATTCCCCCCAAAATTTTGATATGGACATTATTTCCCTGGTGTGCGATAACGGCAATTTGGTAAAATATGCCTATACCTTTGAGGAGGGAAAGCTGTTGCTGTCATTTGTTTTGCCCGACGGGAGCACGGGCTGCGACGAAATATGCGCCGAACGATATATGAAATTGCGCGATTAGATAATTTCAAAAACCGAGTAAAACATCTATCCCGACCCCTCGAAAGTATATTTTGAGGGGTTTTTTATTTGAAAAGCCCAGGCCGCATAAATTTTATCCCAAAAAAAAAATATAAACCCCCCACAAGTTTTTATATTTGCCCTTGCCCTCCATAGCCTTGGCAAAGGAGTGCCTTAACTTTTCATAATTCATGAAGGAGCTGCTCAAAAAGTACGAAGAAAGAAATCCCGAAATAGTTTTCCATTGGAACGACCCCGAGACCGAGGCCGAAGGCTGGACGGTCATCAACTCCCTACGGGGTGGTGCTGCCGGCGGCGGCACACGTATGCGCCAAGGGCTCGATATGAACGAGGTGCTAAGCCTTGCCAAGACGATGGAAGTAAAATTTACCGTGGCCGGCCCACCAATAGGCGGGGCCAAGAGCGGTATCAACTTTGACCCGGCCGACCCGCGCAAAAAAGGCGTGCTGGAGCGGTGGTTCAAAGCGGTTTCGCCCTTGTTGAAAGCGTATTACGGAACAGGCGGCGACTTGAACGTTGATGAAATTCACGAGGTAATCCCCATGACCGAAGGCAGCGGCGTATGGCACCCACAGGAAGGAGTCTTTAACGGGCACTTCCAGCCTACCGAGGCCGATAAAATCAACCGTTTTGGTCATTTGCGCCAAGGGGTGATAAAAGTGTTGGAAAACTCCCATTACTCACCCGATGTTTCCCGCCGCTATACCGTGGCCGATATGATTACCGGCTATGGCGTGGCCGAGGCGGTGCACCACTATTACGATATTTATGGCGGCAGCATAAAAGACAAACGCGCCGTAATTCAAGGATTTGGTAATGTGGGCGGGGCAGCGGCCTACTACCTGTCGCAAATGGGTGCCAAGATTGTGGGCATCATTGACCGTGATGGGGGTGTCATCAATAAGGAAGGTTTTACTTTTGATGAAATAAAAAATCTTTTCCTCAATAAAAAGGGAAATATGTTGGTAGCAGATCATATGGTTCCTTTTGAGGAAATCAACGAAAAGATCTGGAAGCTCGAGACCGAAATCTTTGCGCCCTGTGCCGCCTCTAGATTGGTGACCAGGGAACAGATTTCGCAAATGATCGATACCGGTTTGGAGATAATCAGCTGTGGTGCCAATGTGCCCTTTGCCGATAAGGAAATTTTCTTTGGCCCCATTATGCAGTTTACCGATGAGCGGGTGAGCTTGATTCCAGACTTTATAAGCAACTGCGGGATGGCCCGCGTTTTTGCCTATTTTATGGAAAGAAAGGTACAGATGACCGACGAGGCCATTTTTAATGATACCTCCATCACCATCAAAAATGCCATCCAGAACACCTTTGATAATAATAGTACCAAACGGAACATCAGCAAGACCGCTTTTGAAATTGCGTTGAAACAATTGTTGTAATTAATATCACCGAGATCCTATGGAATCAATCATTATCTTAATTTTCGCATTGGGCTACCTGTCCATTACCTTGGAACATCCGCTTCGACTGGACAAAACCGTTCCGGCTTTGATTATGGCCGCTCTTATCTGGGCCGTTCTGGCAATTGGTTTTACCAGCGGTTGGTTTGATGTTATCAACAGTGAAGACCAGGCATTCAACTATCTTTCTGGCGGAGAGGCTGCCATGGAAGGTTTTGAGGGCACCCTGCTGCACCATTTGGGAAAAACCGCAGAGATATTGATTTTCTTGATCGGGGCCATGACCATTGTTGAAATCATCGACCTGCACCGTGGCTTTGAGGTGCTCAAGAGTGCCGTACGTACCAAGAGCAAAAGAAAACTTCTTTGGATAATCGGGGTGCTGGCCTTCATTCTATCCGCAATCATTGACAACCTAACGGCCACTATTGTACTTATCACCCTATTGAGAAAATTGATCCATAAAAGGGAAGACAGGATATGGTATGCCGCCCTGGTGGTAATTGCCGCCAACGCGGGAGGGGCCTGGTCGCCCATTGGTGATGTTACCACTACCATGCTTTGGATTGCCAAGAAATTGACTGCCGCCGGCCTTATTGAATTTGTGGTATTGCCCTCTATTGTGTGTTTTGCCCTGCCCTTTCTCATTGCTAGTTATCTGCCTGTATTTAGAGGGAATATTGAGGTTGATGCCCGTGAGGACAAAGCCGAGGAGGCCCTGCTCAGCAGTAGGACCATGTTGTTTTTGGGGCTGGGAATGATAATCTCGGTACCTGTTTTTAAAACGCTTACCCACCTGCCGCCCTATATGGGAATGATGTTGGCACTGGGCGTGGTGTGGCTGGTTTCGGAATACATACATCCGGAGGAGGATTTTACCAAAGAGAGGCGCCACCTTTATTCGGCCCATAAGGCCCTTTCGCGCATTGAAATATCAAGTATCCTCTTTTTCCTCGGTATCCTTATGGCCGTTGCTGGCCTGGAAGCCTTGGTTTACGGCACTATCAATGGGGAAGAGGTGGGCACACTGAGATATGTGGCCGAAGTCTTGCAAAGAGCCATTCCCAACCAGGATGTGGTTATCCTGTTGTTGGGTGTTCTCTCGGCCATTATTGATAACGTGCCATTGGTGGCAGCTTCCATGGGGATGTATGATATGCCTATTGATGCGGTATTGTGGCACTTCATTGCCTACTCGGCCGGTACCGGGGGCAGTATGCTCATCATCGGTTCAGCTGCCGGGGTGGCCGCTATGGGAATGGAACGTATCGATTTTATCTGGTACCTCAAAAAGATAAGCTGGTTGGCCTTTATCGGCTTCCTGGCTGGGGCGGGAACCTTCCTGCTTTTCGAACGGGTAATATTTCACCACGTGTAACAATTTACAGAACCTTATTCCGTTATTCACTAAAACAAGAAAGAAAATTCTATGTTAAACTTCTTTATTCAAGAGGGTGCTGAGGTAGCGCAAAATCTTGAACCCGCTGCCGAAGTGCAAGAGAAAACCCTCTCTATCATGGACCTGTTGCTTACGGGTGGCATAGCCGGCCAAATTATCATCATTGTACTCTTTGTGCTCCTTTTTGTAGCCGTGTATATTTATTTTGAAAGGTTATTCGCCATTAAGGCAGCTACCAAGATGGACAGTAATTTTATGAACCAGATAAAGGACCATGTGGCCAAGGGCAACATACAGGCGGCCAAGGTGCTTTGCGCCCAAAACAATACCCCCGTTTCCCACTTAACGCAAAAAGGAATATCGCGCATAGGGAGTCCGCTGGAAGATATCAATACCGCCATTGAAAATGCCGGAAGGCTAGAGGTCTATAAACTGGAGAAAAACGTAAGTGTTCTGGCAACCATTGCTGGAGCAGCCCCCATGATCGGCTTCCTCGGTACCGTGATAGGGATGGTGCTCGCCTTTCACGAATTGGCCACAAGCGGCGGCCAGGCCGAGATGGGCAAGCTGGCCGAGGGTATTTACACCGCCATGACCACTACCGTAGCCGGATTGATCGTGGGTATTATTGCCTATATGGGCTATAACCACCTCGTGGTACGTACCGATAAGGTGGTGCACCAAATGGAAGCCACCGCCGTAGACTTCCTCGACCTCCTAAACGAGCCTGCGTAATGAATTTACGAGGAAGAAATAAGGTGAGTGCCGAGTTTAGTATGAGCTCCATGACAGATATTGTGTTTCTGCTATTGGTGTTTTTCCTGCTCACCTCTCCGGCCATTACCCCTGAGGCACTGGATATGATTTTGCCCAGGGCAAAAGGCAAGACTACCAACGTGCAAAAGGCCTCTGTGAGCATTACAAAAGAAGGAGCCTATTATGTAAATAAGGAGCGCGTAAGTGAATACGGTATTGAAAAAGAACTTAAAAAAGTGCTGTCAGCACAGGAGGAACCCACCATTATCCTTCGCGCCGAAGAGGGCGTACCCATTGAGGATGCCGTTTTTGTTATGGATATAGCAAACCGCAATAGGTTTAAGGTGGTGCTGGCCGTGAGACCTGATTAAAATGTTCAGCCGCCGCAAGTACGCCCGTATTTTACGGGAAGCAGATTTGCGGAGAATCAACTTGGGAATGTATAGATTTTTTACCAACACCTGAAATCCGAAACCTTGGGCCTTTTAGATACAGAACATAAGAGAAAAAGTATGGTTATCACGGTTATCGTGCATATCCTTATCATAATTCTTTTGTTTTATGTGGGAATGAAATATCTCGACCCGCCACTCGAACAGGGCATTGCCATTAATTTTGGTACCACTGAAACCGGCAGCGGCAATATTCAGCCCACCGAAAAAATCCAATCGGCCCCGCAACCTACAACTGCACAACCGGTCTCGCAACCCAAGTCGGAGATTAAGGAGGAAGTGGTGACCCAGGATGTTGATGAGGCCCCCGTAATCAAAAAAGAAAAACCGAAAAAGCAACAAGACGAAGCACCGGTAAAGGAACAGCCCAAAAAAGAAACCAAAAAGCCAGACCCCAAACCCGACAAATCCACTACCGATGCGCTTTCCAGTATCCTGAACGGGCCAAAGAGCGATGGTACGGCCAAGGGAGGCGAGGGAAATGACACCTCGCCCGGCGACAAGGGCAGTCCCGATGGAGACCCCAATGCCAACGCCTATTACGGCACCGGAATGGGTCTGGACGGCGATGGCAACTATCTCTTGGGCGGCAGAAAAGCATTGAATAAGGAAAAGTTTATGCAAAACTGCAACGAGGCCGGCACCGTAGTGGTCAGGATTGAAGTGGACCGCAGCGGGAGGGTGGTGAGCGCCACTCCGGGCATCCGTGGTACTACCAACAACGCAAGCTGCCTTACCGAACCTGCCAAACGCGCGGCCCTTGCTACCAAATTCAATGCCGATGCAAACGCCCCTGTAAAACAGGTTGGCAGGATTATATACAAGTTCAGCCTTTCTGAATAACTTTGTTGCCAAAATCCACTTAACCATCAACTATCAGGAAACCATACAATGGCTCTATGCCCAACTGCCCATGTACCAACGGATGGGCCAGGCTGCCTATAAAGCAGATTTGACTGCCACCATCCGGTTGGCTGAATATCTGGATAACCCCCAACAAAGTTTCAAAAGCGTACACGTGGCTGGCACCAACGGCAAGGGCAGTACTAGCCATATGCTGGCCTCGGTCTTTCAGGAGGCGGGCTATAAAACCGGACTCTACACCTCGCCTCACCTAAAGGATTTTCGGGAGCGAATTAAGATAAATGGCCAGATGGTCCCTGAGCAATATGTAACCAGCTTTATTAAAAAGCATCGATTATTTTTCGAAACAAATAAACTTTCCTTTTTTGAGATGACCGTGGGGTTGGCGTTTGACTATTTCAAAAGTGAAAAGGTTGATATCGCCATTGTGGAAGTGGGAATGGGCGGTAGATTGGACAGCACCAATATAATTACCCCCGAGGTTTCCGTCATTACCAACATTGGTCTTGACCATACCCGGTTTTTGGGAAATTCCATAGAGGCCATCGCTGGAGAGAAAGCCGGAATCATAAAAAATGAGGTTCCCGTGGTCATAGGCGAAACACATCCAAACACAATTCCTGTCTTTGACCGTATTGCCAATGAAAGGAATGCGCCAATTACCTGGGCCGAGGATTTTGATGTTACGGGCCTTCATTCAGATTTGACAGGAAATTATCAGCAAAAAAATATACGTACCGTAGTGGCTACCTTACAAGTATTAAAAGCTCGGGGATGGAAAATTTCTTCGGAAAACGTTAAACGTGGAATAGCCAACACCGTTGGAAATACAGGCTTGTTGGGCCGTTGGCAGCTGTTGGGCCAGGCGCCAAAAATAATTTGCGATACGGCACATAATAAGGAAGGTCTGCAATTGGTTATGGAACAGCTCATGGGGGAGCATTTTGAAAAATTGCATATAGTTTTCGGTGTAGTGGAGGATAAAAATTTGGAAGCCGTTCTGCCTTTATTGCCAACCGCCGCCCGTTATTATTACTGCAAACCGAATATTCCCCGCGGTATGGATGCGAGCCTGCTACGGAGTAGGGCCCTTGTCTATGGTTTATTGGGAGAGGAATATATCTCGGTGGCAGAAGCCTATAAGGCCGCAC